>CACXHH010000062.1 GCA_902767455.1 uncultured Eubacteriales bacterium | reverse complement strand
TTATTTTGTCTGACTTCGACAGCCCCGTTTTCGACGCGAAGGGTACGAGAGTTACTTTTCTGACTTCCGCGAGCGGTTTGCGTAAAGGCGCGCTCGTTACGGGCTACGGCTCTTTCCGCAAACTGAAACAGTCGTTTGAAAACTCTTATTATCTGTCGGAAAACGTTTCCTTCGTTTCGGACGATACGATCGACTTGAAGATAAATTCCTTTTCCGACAGGATAACGGATAATTTATCTTATTACGTGAGCGAAAGGATACTCGAAGTTCTGCCCGAAGAACAGGCTGGCGTAGTCGTCGCTCTTTTATTCGGAAACACCGATCACGTCGAAAGTAACGTGTTTTCGGCGTACAGGCTGTCGGGCATCTCTCACGTTTTTGCCGTTTCGGGGCTTCATATAGGCTTCTTTTACGCGATCATGGCGCTGCTTCTTAAAAAGGCGCCGTTAAAGAAGTGGCAACGCGCGGCGATCTGTTCTTTTTCGGCATTCGTATACGCAACCGTTTGTTCTTCCGTGTCGGCGTACCGAGCGGTGATAATGTCGTTTATTTTCGGAATGAGCGGAAGTTTCGGCAAAAAATACGATTTTATAAATTCCATCTTCTTATCTCTCGTGGCGGTGCTTACGATATTTCCGTCAAGCCTGTTCGGAGTGGGGTTCTTGCTCTCGTATTCGGCGGTAATATCTATCGCGCTTTATTCTTCTACGTTCAAACGCGTTTTCGCTTTTATGCCCGACAAACTTCGCGACGCGTTCGCGGTAAGTTTATCCGTCGTTGCGGGAACTCTGCCGATATCTTGCGTTGCGTTCGGGTTTGCTTCCGTTCTCACCGTATTTTTGAACGTTCTCATCATACCGATAATAACCGTCTTATACTCTCTGTGTTTTTTCGGCGTGGTATTATTGCTGATTTTAGGCAGAATAAACTTGGTGTTATACGCTGCGAACGCAGTTATATACACGATTGATTCTCTGCTTCTTGCCTTTCGGCACGGCAGATTTATCCTGCCGCTCGTGGCGGATAAAATATTGCTTGCCGTATATTCGATCAACCTGCTTGCGACGAGCCGTCGGTTCAACTTGCCCGAATCGGTCCGCAAAGTTCTGCTTATGACTTTGCCCGTTTCCGCGCTGCTGCTCGTCTGATATGGTAAAACGATGAAATTCGAGAATTTAAAACAAAGCTTAAAAGACGGCGTAATGCCGATATATCTCCTTGAAGGCGAGGAGACGTTTTTCCGCATGCGCGCGCAGGAAATGATAAAAGAAACTTGCCTTTCGGAGCCGAGCCTCAACTACTCTTCGGCGACGGGGCAGGAAATAAAAACGCAAGGCGTGGATTCGCTCGTAATGGCGCTTCGCGCTTATCCGTTTATGAGCGAAAAGCGCGTTGCCGAAATAACCGAATGGTATCCGACGGCGGCCGAACTCAAAAGCAAATCTTTAAAAGAATACTTCGACCGGCCGAGCGAAACATCCGTTCTCGTTATCGTAAACGAAAAGCCTTGTGACGCCTTGAAAAAACAGCCGTCCGTCACGGTCGTCGATTGTTCGAGAGCGAGCGAAGAACTGCTCGTAAAATATATCCGCTCAAAAGCGACGAAGCGTAACGTCGTAGTTGCGACTTCGGTCTGCTCAAAGATAATAGAATACTGCCAGTTCGATCTCGTGCGGATAGACAAAGAGCTTGATAAACTCGTCGATTATTGCGCCGATAAGTCTGAAATAGACGCGCAATCCGTCGATCTTCTCGTCGAAAAAGACGACGACTATAAGATTTTCGAGATAGTTAATTTCATCGCGGGAAAACGCTATACCGAGGCTTACAAAATTATTTCCGAAACGAGAACGCCGTCCGAAAAACAGATGCTTATAGTTTCGCTTTACTCGCATTTCAGACGAATGTTTTATTGTTCGGTCACGAAGGAAGACAACGCTTCTATAGCCGCAAAGCTCGGCGTAAAAGAATACGCGGTGAAGATGTCGAAACAGCAGGCGGCGTCGTTTTCTCCGAAAAGGCTGAAAAAGGTTATGGACGTTCTCTCTCAGGCGGATTCCGCGTTCAAAACGGGCGAAAAACCTATCGACAACGTGTTTTACGAATGCGTGTTCGGGATAATGGCAGAATAGTTTTTTGAGACTTTTCAGCCCCTTTAAAGACTTTCTTGATTTTTGCGCCGCGCTTTTTTGTCGATAATTTGTGCATAATCGACAAATAAATCGAAAAAATACTTTATTTTTTCGTCAGGCTGTGATATACTTTATTTGAAAAATACCTTTTTCATTTATACGAGGATTTTATGCAATACTGGGAAAAACTGAAATCCGTGTTCACGGAGTTCAGACCGATCTATATCGTTAAGATAGTTTTCGCTCTCGTTATACTCTTCTTCTTTTTGCGTTTTCTTTTCAAAAACAACGCAAACAAAGTAGTTTGGGTATATATCGGCTACACCGTGATAACCGGTTTATATCTCTTCTTTGCCGACGTAGCGAATGCGGGGCTTTACATGCTCATATTGCAGGGCTTGTTCATCGTTGCGTGTATTTCGCTTTTCTCAACGGAATTGAAACGTGACGTCTGGTCGACGAGGACGGACCATAAGCACGAAAAGAAGGGCGAGATCACCGACACTAACGTCTGTATCGAAGAGATCATAAAAGCCGTGCAGAATATGTCCAAAGCCGACGTCGGCGCGATTATTATTCTTTCCAACGGCAATCTTCCTTCGGGAATACTTGAAAGCGGCGTGTATCTCGACGCGGAAATATCTTCTCAACTTATCGAAAGTATTTTCTTCCCCAAGACGGCTTTGCACGACGGCGCGCTCATTTTGAACGGCACGAAAATCCAGGCGGCGGGCTGCTTTTTACCGCTCGCTCAAGAAGTTAATCTCTCCAAGGAACTCGGCTCGCGCCATAGAGCGGGCATAGGTCTTACCGAAACCGTCAACGTCACCGCGATAATCGTTTCGGAAGAAACGGGCATTATCTCCATCGCCAAAGGCGGCAAGATCATCCGTTACGTAGACACTTCCGTTCTGAGAGAAACGCTCAAAGCCTTCTACTGGCAAGATCAGATCGATTGATGCGGCGTATGAAAAAGAACGGTTCGGGTTTTAATAAAATTTTTTCGGACGGCGTAAAACCGCTTCTGATATCCGTATTCGTTACTCTTTTTATTTTTATAGTTATTGCCGCGGCGTAAACCGCGAAGAAAAACGCGATACCGTTTTGGTGTCGCGTTTTATAATACTTTTTTCAGGCGAGCCTTAAATCTCTTCCTTCAAACAAAAATTTGACCGTGGACTTCGCGCAGGCTCTCGAAAACACTCTTTCGCCGAATCTTTCTCCTATTTCGTCGAGAGAAAGGTTGGTCGTGATAATAAACGGTTTTTTTCGTAGCTGCCGTTCGCTTAAAATCATCAGAAGGTTTTCCGCCGTAATCTTGTTGAGAACGGGTGCGGCGCCGAGATCGTCTATAACGAGAAGGTCGCATCCGACGAGAATATCTTTCGTTACGAGCTGTTCGCGCGGGTTGGCGCGCATGGTTTTAACGAATATTTCGTTGAACTCGAAGGCGTTTATTATAAGCGCGTTTTTTCCGCTTTTATTGATTTCGTAAGCTATTGCTTCGGCAAAAAACGTCTTTCCCGTTCCGCGAAGCCCGAGCAGCATCAGGTCCTTCGAGCCGATGTGAAACCCTGAACAATATTTCTTGAATTTTTCAACGAATTTAAGCGTTTTTGCGTCGTTATACGCGTTGTCGTTAAAGGTGTGTAATTCGTGCGGATAAACGCCTAAAGTTTCGTAGGCGAGTTCGTTCAGCTTTTCGTAAAAACACTTGCACCGTTTTCCGTTCGCGAAGCCTTCGTCGTTGCAGACTTTGCATCGCGGCGAGTATTCGTTTTCAAAACGCGGAAGCGAATTTTCGATTCTTTTGAGTTCCGCCGTCAAAGCTTCGCGCTCTTTTTCAAGTGCGCCGACGTTTGAACTTGAAGTGAATTTTGCCTTTTGAAGATCGAAAATGCACGCTTTAAGCTTATATTTTACGTCGGCGTAGTTTTCGTTTTCAAGGTAAAACTTCTCTTTGTCGTAAAGAGCGTTTTCCTTTTGTCGCGCGTAGCCGGCGTAAACGATATTTGCTTGTTCAATAAGATAATCACAATTTATCATCGTATTTTCCCAACCTAAAAATCAACGTCTTCTATGTCCGAGATCAGTTTGTCGAGTTCTTCCTTGGTGTAAGTGCGTTCGTTTGCGGTGTGTTGCGAAGTCGCCGTTTTATTTGCGGGCGAATTCTCTATTTGTTCGGGCGTGCGTATGCCCTTTGACTTCCAGTTTGATAAAACGGTGTTCATATATACGAACGGGTTCGTTTTCCCCGTCGCAAAAGCCGCGCAAGCTTTTATCATCTCGTCGTCAAAGCCCCACTCTCGCCAGGTCGATAAAAGCGTTCTGTCCCATTCGTTGGGCAGTCGGTCTGTTGAAGTGATTTCGAGAAGAGTTTTGATAAATTCGTCCTCTTTTGCTCTCGTCTTGACGTAATCTCCGATCGA
The DNA here is from genome assembly GCA_902767455.1 of uncultured Eubacteriales bacterium. Lineage (GTDB taxonomy): Bacteria > Bacillota > Clostridia > Christensenellales > Borkfalkiaceae > UBA4636. The sequence goes on along the minus strand of CACXHH010000062.1, from coordinate 2,010 downwards.
AGAAAGCGTTACGAGCCCTTTTTTGTAGAGCGTTTTCACCGTGTCATCCATGCTTTCGAGCGAGCGTTTGCGGCGTTTGAAGCAGTAATTTGCGATAAAAACGAGCGTATCGTGATCAAAACCCATCGAAAGCCACGGGTTTACGTAAGTTTCTACGACGGGAGCTATCACTTCCACGTAGACGGATAATTCTCTCAAAATACGCTTCGTCAGCTCGTTGAGTTCTTCCTTTTCGGCAAAATAGTTCTCTATTTCCTTCTTCGTGAAAGTCTTGGCGCCGTAAAGCTCGGTGATTATTTTGTCAAGATAAGCGGGCGATTTGATCTTTTGCGATTTCGCCGCGAAAATAATGCTTTCGGGCGAAAACATAAGGTCTTTCGTCCACTTGTTGTAGTAGTTGAAATCGTCGATATCCGGCTTTCTTTTGAGCCCCATTGCGGAAAGTATCTTCGCAAGTTCTCCGATTTTCAGATTATAATCGGACAGCTCCGCTTCAAGCCCGGAAGCCGTCGTTATCCCGCGCGCGGCAAGGTCTTTTGCAACAGTAATTATGTATTTTCCGCCGATATTCGCGCCCTTTAAGTCAACGCAGTATTTGACGATCATAAGCATTGCGTCGGGCGTGATGTTGTAATCTTCCATAACGGCGAAATAGTCGGCGTACTCGTTGGTGGAGATCATACGTTCGGTCAACAAAAGCTGGATCGACTTATTGAAATCGTCGTATTTACCCGCTTTGAATTTGCGCGGCTTCCCCAAATTTGTCAGCGGAAGGTATTTTACGGTGAACGGATCGTCCGATATGATGGTTACGGCGTCGAAATCTTCCCAGTATCTGAAAGCGTCTTTTACGGTGTCGACGTCCATAAACAGGTTGCCGGCGAACTCTTCGACTGAAACGCTGTTTTCGCTGTTTTTACACAGATACAGCCCGTATAAATAAACTTTGAGCGCTTCGCCGTCAGCTTCGGGAAGAAACTCGGTAATAAAGTAATTATCAACTTCGGTAGTCAGGTTTTTGATCGCTTCTTTCGTAAAACTGCAAAAGCTCATAAGTTTATATCTCCGCAAAACAGCGTTTTTACCGACGCAACCGAAATCGTGCGCGTCCGAAATTCAAAACGCAAAAAAAATCGTAAGTCTTTTTACTTGAAATTGTGTAAAATATATAATATAATAAAATAAAAAAAATTTCAACTGCTTAAAAGTCTTTTTTTGAAAATCACAAAATATTGTGTGACGAAGTTCGTTTCGTTACAACGGGAACTATATGAGATTTTTACATACTTCCGACTGGCATCTCGGAAAAAAACTCGAAGAGCGTCCGCGCCTCGAAGAGCAAAAAACCGTCTTGAAAAGTTTGCTTTCGATCGTTGAAAGCCAAAACGTCGACGTCGTTTTGATATCCGGCGACGTTTACGATACTTTCACTCCTTCCGCCGAAGCCGAAACGCTGTTTTTCGATACTTTGCACTCGTTGAGTTCGCTCGGCGTTGCGACGGTCGTTATCAGCGGCAATCACGACGATCCGACTCGTCTTTCGGCTTCCGAAAAACTCGCGGCGACAAGCGGCGTGTTTTTCTCGGGCGGGGAGCGCGTCGAAAATGTAAAACTCGGCAAAGTAACGGTAAAAATTGCGGACGGCGATCATCTCGTTATCGAAGACGAAACGAGCGAAAAGGTCTATGTCGCGCTCCTTCCGTACCCTACGGAAATGCGTATGAAGGAGAGCGTTAAGGAGGACGAAAGCTATCGCGATAAGGTGGCGAGATATATCGGCGCGTCGTTGTCGCATAACGAAGAAGATCTCCCGTGCGTTTTGTCGGCGCACGTATTTATGCTGGGCGGAGAATCTTCTTCAAGCGAACGGCCGATAGATCTGGGCGGGGCGAGAATACTGCCGCCGTCGATTATTCCCGAAAACGTTATCTACACGGCGCTCGGGCATCTCCATAAGCGCCAGATCGTTGATAAAAAGCGCAATATTTTATACAGCGGCTCGCTTTTACA
>CACXHH010000061.1 GCA_902767455.1 uncultured Eubacteriales bacterium | reverse complement strand
GCGGGGGAAAGAGCCTTCGAGATATATTCGAGCGGATCTTCGCTCCACAAAATGATGTCTATCTTTTCGCCGTTGAGTTCGGAAACGATGGCGTTTACTCTCGCTCCGCGCATACCTACGCAAGCTCCTACGGGATCGACGTTGGGATCGTTGCTGCAGATTGAAATTTTAGTTCTCTGCCCCGGTTCGCGGGAAACGGCTTTTATCTCGACGATGCCCTGCTTTATCTCGGGAACTTCGTTCTCGAAAAGACGGCGGACGAGCCCCGCGGAAGTTCTCGAAACGAGAATCTGCGCGTTTTTGCCGTTGTTTCTTATCTTTTTAACGTAAACTTTGAGTTTATCGTTCACGTTGTAGCGTTCGGTGGGAACCTGATCCTGCGGAAGCATTACGCCTTCGATCTGACCGCCGCCTATTTCGACGAAAACGTTTCCGCCGTCTATACGACGGACTATACAGTTCTGGATATCGTTTTCCTTATCTTCAAATTCGGCGAGCGTACTGTCGCGCTCGGCTTCGCGAAGCTTCTGCATAATGACCTGTTTCGCCGTCTGCGCCGCGATACGCCCGAACTTCAAAGGAACGAATTCCGTTTCGAAATCGTCGCCTTCCTTATACGATTTTTTATGTTCGCGAGCTTCTTCGAGCGAGATCTCCGAAGTGGGATCGGTAACTTCGGAAACGATTTTCTTTACGACGTAATATCTGACAGTACCTTTTTCGGGGTTAAGCCTTATCTTTACGTTCGCGACCTGATCGCCCGTATTTTTGCGGTAAGCAGAAACGAGCGCGTTTTCTATCGTTTCTATAAGCGATTCGGCAGATATGCCTCTTTCTTCTTCAAGATCTTCTATAGCGCTGAAGAAATCTTCTTTGCTCATAATTCCTCCGATGCGGTAAAAACCGCTATTTAATTTTTTGTTTTTATTCGTTCCGCCAAAAAATGCGGCGGATAATTTACTCGAATTTTATAGCTTGGTTTATCCTTGCTATCTTGCTTATCTCGAACTTCTCTTCACGCTCGCCTATAAGCACGGTGACGGTGTTTCCGTCGTAACCCGTCAGAACGCCTTCAAAATACTTCTTGCCCATTTTCGGAGCGTAAAGTTTGAGTTCGACGTCAAGACCCAAATTGCGTTCAAAGTCGCGCACGGTCTTGAACGGACGGTCGAGCCCGGGGCTTGAAACGTTGAGCGTGTACGCCGCGCCGTAAGACGGATCGAGTTCGTCGAGCGGGTCGTTGATAAGATTATGAAAGACTTCGAGCGTATCGAGATCGACGCCGTCCTCCGTGTCGATATAGATATTGAGTTCGGGGTTAGCGCCCGTTTTAAACTCCACGTCGACGAGTTCGACGTTCGCCTGCTTTGCGTATTGAGTTAAAAACTCAAAAATTTCATCGTTGCTTTTGACCTTCATTTTTACCCCTGACCTTGAAACGCACGGCGCTTAAAACAAGGTAAATACATAAAAATTTGAGAGTGGAAACCACTCTCATAAAAAATAAATCCTATTCAAGCGTATATATTTTAACATATAAAATATACATTTGCAAGCTTTTTTGGACATTTTATCGCTATTTCGACGCAAAAAAATAGGTAAACGCAGTCGTTTACCTACGATTTTCGGCTTAAAGAGCGCGAAATACTAAAACGGAAGAGATTTTCTTATGCGGATTATCTCGATAAAAAGTTCGGCGGTGGCAAGCGCGTCGGAATACGCCCTGTGGTGACGGAATACTATTCCGAATTTATCGCACAAGGTGTTGAGTTTGTAGTTGGCAACGCCGTAAATACATTCGCGCGCCAAGGCGAGCGTGTCCATCTGCGGATTATCGAAAACGTAATCGAGCGGCGCGGACTGATTTTTTAAGAAACGGGAGTCGAACTCGATGTTGTGAGCAACGAGCGTGGCGCCGTGGCAGAATTTATAAAAATCCGGGCAAACTTCGTCGAAAGTCGGCGCGTCGGCAACCATCGAGTCGTCTATACCCGTTAAGTTGACGACTTCCTGCGGAATATGCTTTTTGGGGTTTACGAGCGCCGAAAAATATTCTATCGGCTTTCCGTCGACGACCTTTACCGCGCCTATTTCCGTTATCTTATCGTCGAAATCGGTGCCCGTCGTTTCAAAGTCGAACACGACGAAAGTCCTTCCGATAAAGTCGGCGGGTATCTCTTTGACGTCGAGAAAGTTTTCCTGTTTTTCGATGACGAGCGGTTGCGGCTTTACGAGATAATAGCTTTCCGGAACGGGTTTTTTAGGTCTTTCCTTCGGAACGAAATTCTGCGGAAAAGTACATAAATTTATGCTGTTGATACGCAGGTTTCTGTATTCGCCGCGCATCTCGAACTCGCCGCGAACGATTATCCCTACGCCCTGTTCGAGCTTACGCATTTTCGGGAGCTTGTCCTTGTTGGGGAATATAACGCCCGACGCAACGCCCGTTCTGTCGGAAAAATCTATCTTGAAAAACGGTTTTTCGTTCTTCGTCATTTGCTCGCGTATATTCGTGATGACGCCCGCAAGATAGACGGGGCCGAGCATTCCGCCCGTGTCGGCTATGTAAGTGGCGGTGTCCGTTTCGTCGTCGTCAAAATACTTCGTTACTTCGTCAACTTTCAATTCGCGCCTGAAGGAAAACTGCGTTTCCCTTTCGGTCGGAACGTATTCGAGCTTGCTCGCGTCGGTTTTTCCGCGCCCGGAATCGGTAGCCGAAACGACGAAATCTTCAACGAATTCGTCTTCGAGATAGCTTTTCAGCTCGGCTTCGACGTTCTTTGAAACGTAAAAATCGTAAACCGAACTTTCCAAAGAGAGCGAAACTTTGACGAGTTCGCCTTCGCTTGATACCGAAACGTCCTTTTCTTCGACGGTCGAACAGGCTATCCTGTGCCTTTCGCGAAAGAATTTTATCACCGTCGGACGAACGAACTCTTCCAAAGCGATTATCTTCGACGCTTCGACTACGACGTCGCCGACTATCGGCGGCATATAACTTTTTACGAGCGCAGCCATTTTCGCGCGCTGCTCGGCGTCTACGGAAACGGAAGCGTTCACGTAGACGGTGAGAAGCCGCTCGTTTTTCTTGAATAAAGCGTTTTTAACTCTTAACCTGCCATGCGGCAAGATGGAGCAAAGTTGTTCGTTAAGTTTAGCGTCTATCATTTAAAATTTTATCGATTTCCTTTAAAAACGTATCTTTTGCCTGCGATTCGGGAACGGTCGAATACACTTCGCCTTTCTTAAAAATAACGCATTTGCCGTCGCCGCCGGCGATACCGAGATCGCAATCTTTAGCTTCGCCCGGCCCGTTCACCACGCAACCCAT
>CACXHH010000060.1 GCA_902767455.1 uncultured Eubacteriales bacterium | reverse complement strand
GGATAAGAAGTTATCTCTGTCGGTATCGCGAGCAACCGTTTCAATATCCTTACCCGTGTTTTCGGCAAGAATTTTGTTGAGTTTTTCACGGGTTTTTACGATATGATCGGCGTGTATCTTGATATCGCTCGCCTGACCGGAAACACCGCCTAAAGGCTGGTGTATCATAATTTCGCTGTTGGGAAGAGCGTATCTCTTACCTTTTGCGCCGCTCGACAAAAGAAATGCGCCCATCGAAGCCGCCATGCCTACGCAGATAGTGCATACTTCACTGCGGATATAATTCATCGTATCGTAAATGGCAAGCCCCGCAGTAACGCTTCCGCCCGGGCTGTTGATATACATATTTATAGGTTTAGTCGGATCTTTCGCTTCAAGAAAAATCAGTTGAGCGATAACGGTGTTAGCAACGGCGTCGTCTATCTCGCCGGTAATGAAAATGATCCTGTCGTCAAGCAAACGCGAGTAAATGTCAAAAGAGCGTTCGCCTTTATCCGTCTGTTCAACAACTATTGGTATAAGCGCCATACCTTCTCCTATATATTGCGTAATTTTAATGAGTGAAATCATTTGAATTTTTCAAACGATTTCACTCGTGTAAGTTTAAATTATTCAGCTTTTTTCGCTCTCGTCTTTTTTGGTTTCGTGAACTCGTTGTTTTCGGTAAGGAATGCGAAGAGTTTATCAACTATAATGGAATTTTCAATGTATTTGAGCTGGCGTTCGTCCATGCCGGCGCGATATTCTTCGACGCCTTTATTGACGGAAGCCGCCTGCTCGGCAACTTTAGCGGAGATTTCTTCTTCGGTCGCGGTAAGGTTTTCTTTTTCGATTATCGTGTTGACGATAAGCTGTTTCTTAACGCGGTCGGTAGCGGGAGCTTTATATGATTCTTTGAGAGCTTCTTCCGTCTGACCGGAGTATTTGAAGTAATCTTCGAGTTTAAGCCCCTGATACATAAGCCTGTAACCGAACTGCTGGACCATGTTGTTGACTTCGTCGTCGATCATTGCGTCGGGTATCTCGACTTCGGTGGTTTTTGCTATTTCGGAAAGAAGTTTGTCTTCGTTTTCGTTGCGAGCCCTTTCGTCGTTGGCTTTCTGTTTCTGCTCGCGGATCTTGGTCTTATAAGCTTCGAGAGTTTCTTCGCCCGTAGCTTCCTTGATGAACTCGTCGGTTATCTCGGGTACCTGTTTGGTGATTATTTCGTGAAGTTTTACGTTGAAAACGGCGGGTTTGCCTTTAAGGTCTTCTGCGTGGTAATCTTCGGGGAAAGTGACGTTTATATCCTTTTCGTCGCCGATGTTCATTCCTTCTACGCCTTCCTCAAAACCGGGGATAAACGAGCCCGAACCGAGTTCGAGGCGCTGACCGCTTGCCGTGCCGCCGTCGAATTTAACGCCGTCGATACTACCGCTGTAATCTATAACGGTGATATCGCCCTTTTGAGCGGGACGATCGGTAACGGAAACTTCTTTGCTGTTTCTGTCCGCAAGGCGTTTAAGGTCGTCTTCGATATCGGCGTCGGTTACATTATACTCTGTTTTTTCAACTTTTATACCCTTGTAAGCGCCGATTTTGACTTCGGGCATAACGGGAACGAGGGCCGTTAGCGAAACGCCTTCTTCGTTGATGTCTTCCAAAGAGAATTTGGGATCGCCTACGACGTTGATGTTTTTGGCTTCTTTTTCGAGTATTTCTGGATAGTATTTATTGATAGCTATATTTACGGCGTCTTCATAGAAAAATTCTTTGCCGTAAACGCCTACTATTACGCTGAAAGGAACGTGACCTTTTCTGAAGCCCTGAATATTGAATTTGGCTTTGTTTTTCTCGTAAGCGCTTCTGATCGACTGTTCCCAGTCTTCCGTGCTCAATTTGACTGAAAGTTTTACCTGACTCTTTTCAGCAGGTTCATAAGTGTATTGCATAACTTACTCCTAAAATTTGTTTTCTTGACTATTTTATCAAATAATCGACTCAAAGTAAAGTTTTTACGACCTATTATTTGACTTTTGCCCCACTTTTATTTTACTTTTTTTAGCGTTTTTAGTATAATTTATTAAAAATATGCGGCGAAAAACGCCGAAAGGACTTATCATGGCGCAGGACGCGTTCGCGATACATCACCTTTCAATAGAATTAAACGGGCTGATTTCGGGCGCGAAGATCGAAAGAGTCAATCAGCCGTCGAAAGACGCCGTAACGTTTTCTATAAGAAAGGCAAACGAAAACTTAAAATTGACCGTCAACGCCAACGCCGACTTTGCGCGCGTATGCGTATCGAAAGAAGAAGCGCCCGCGCCTATCTCCGCGCCGTCTTTTTGCATGCTTTTGAGAAAGCACCTTCTCCGCGCTACGATAAACAAGGTCGAACCGATTAAATACGAAAGAATAATCGTTATCGACCTTACATGTCGCGACGAACTCGGAACGCTGTCCGACAAACGACTTTATTGCGAAATAATGGGCAAGTATTCAAACGTTACGCTTACCGAAAACGGAAAGATTCTCGGTGCTATGAAACCTACGGGTATAGACGAATCCCTTCTTCGCCCGATATACCCCGGCGCCGTCTATAAGCTTCCCGCCCCGCAGGAAAAACGGGAGATAAGCGACTTTGAAAATATGCGAGAGCTTCTTTTAAGTTACGACGCAAACGAAGAGTTTTCAAAGTTCCTTTTCAATAACGTAAAAGGCGTATCTTACGCCACCGCGCTCGACGCGGTAACTAAATTCAAACGGCTTCACGATTTTAACGACGAATTCGTAATAAACGGCAAAATCGACGAATTTATACGATTTTTTAACGATTATTACGAAACGCCGAATTTAGAACCGACTATGGTTTCGGACGGAAAAAAGACCGATTTTTATATCGTTAAACCGTCGATGAAGTACGCGGCGGAAAAGTCCTTTTCAGGTATAAATTCGCTTATAAATTCTTATTACTCCTTCAAGGAAAATTCTTTCGTTTTCAACCTTAAAAAGAACAGACTTTACGACGCCGTAAAAGCTTACGAAAAGAAGGTAACGAAGAAGCTGCAAATCGTTCTCGAAAAGCTTTTATCGTGCGCCGATATGGATAAAGACAGGCTTTACGGCGAACTTCTCATCGCCTACTTATATAAACTCAAAGGCGGAGAAAAATTCTGTGAAGTCGAAAACTACAACGAGCCCGATTATCCCGTGGTAAAAATTAAACTCGACGAAAATCTCTCTCCCCGTGAAAACGCCGAAAGATACTTCAAAAGATATACAAAACAGAAAAAGACGGTCGCCGCCGTCACCCCGCAAAAAGCCGAATACGAAGACGTTTTAAAATATCTCGAAACCGTTTTCACGGAGATAGACGCAGCCGAAACGGACGACGATTTTTCGGATATCGAAGAAGAACTCGTAAACTACGGCATACTTAAAAACAAACAAAACGGTAAGAAAAAGCAGAAAAAGCTCTCTTCTCCACGTAAATTTATATATAACGGTTTTGAAGTTTTCGTCGGAAGGAACAATCTTCAGAACGACAGATTGACGTTATCAGCCGACAGAAACGATCTTTGGCTTCACACGAAAGATTATCACTCTTCTCACGTAATAGTAAAAACCGACGGTCGCCCCGTTCCGGACGACGTACTCTTATTCGCTGCCCAAACCTGCGCTTTTTACAGCAAGGCTAAAACGACAACTAAAGTTCCCGTCGATTATACGCTGAAAAAATTCGTAAAAAAACCCGCCACCGCAAACACGGGAACGGTTTATTACACCAATCAAAAAACGGTTTTCGTCGATCCGAAAGAACCAACCGTATAAGAAAACGCCCGAAAAATTCGGGCGTTTTTCAGTTCAAAGTGACGTCTTTCAACGAATCGTATTTTGCGAGCGCTACCTTTCTTAAATCGAGCGAATACTTGCCCGAATTTATCACTTCGTCGGCAATCTTCTTGGCTAAAAAGATAGAAGCCGTCGAATATTTCAACCCGCCGAGATCGCCGAGTATCTTTCCGCTCTGACGAGTCCCCATAAAATCCCCGCCGCCTCGTTCTTCAAAGTCGGCTTCGGCAATTCTGAACCCGTCGGCGTTATCGCGCAAGGTCTTTAATCGTTCGACGGTTTTTTCGTTTTCGTTATCGCTCAAAAGAAAACAATAACTCTTTAAATTGCTTCTGCCTACCCTGCCTCGGAGCTGGTGAAGCTGGCTCAACCCGAATCTGTCGGCGCCGAATATTACCATAACGGTCGCGTTCGGCACGTCGATACCTACTTCGATAACCGTAGTCGAAACGACGGCGTCGATATTTCCCGATTTAAACTCGTTCATCACGGAAGTTTTCTCCTGATCTTTCATTCTACCATGAAGAAGCGCCAATTTTAAATGCGGTAATTTTTTAGATAATTCGTCGTAAATTTCAGTAACGGACAGAACGGAGCCTTCGTCGTCGCCGTCTATTTTAGGGCAGACGAAATAGGCTTGTCTGCCTTCTTTTATCTGTGCGTCCACAAAGCCCAACATATCGTCATACTTGCTTTTGGGAACTATCCCCGTCGTTATCTCAACGCGCTGAACGGGTTTATCGGGTATGGTTGAAATATCGAGATCGCCGTAGAAAACGAGTGAAAGAGTTCTCGGTATAGGCGTCGCGCTCATAATAAGCACGTCCGAACACGCGCCTTTTTCAACGAGATTAGTCCTTTGAGAAACGCCGAAGCGTTGCTGTTCGTCGCAAACGGAGAGAGCGAGATCGCAAAACTCAACGTCTTTTTCCAAAATAGCGTGCGTACCGACGACGATACGAGCTTTCCCCGATTTGATATCCGCTTTGACGATTTTTTTCTCTTTTTCGGTAAGTCCACCGGACAAAAAAGTGCGTTCATACTCGGGAAAATATCTTGAAATAAGAGCGAAATTCTGCCGCGCGAGCACTTCGGTCGGAGCGAGCATTACCGCTTGGAAACCTGATTTTACCGCGATATAGATAGCGCAAAGCGCCACTGCGGTTTTTCCCGAGCCGACGTCCCCCTGTAAAAGCCTGTTCATCACCGTCGGTCCTTTCATATCGGAAAAAATCTCATTTACAGCCTTCTTTTGCCCGTCAGTAAACTCGAAAGAAAATCTTTCGCTGAACTTTTTTATATCTGCCGCCGACGCGTTATAGCGAAGCCGTCTTGCCTGTGTTTTATCGCCTTTGATGATTTTGAACGCGGAAATGAGAAGAAAATATTCTTCAATGGCTATGCGCTCGGAAGCCACCGCAAGCTCTTCCATATCCTGCGGATTGTGCACGGCGAAAAACGCCGATCTTAAATCAGTCAACCCGTACTTTTTGGCGTACTCTACGGGGATCATAGTTTCGATCTCCGTATTCGTAAGCGCTTGAAGTACGCTTTTTTTCATTACTTTTTGAGTGAGCGCGCCTTTAAGCGGATAAACGGGTATTATACCTTTAAGATTTACGTTATTGTCGAGAACTTCAAACGAAGGGTTTGTTATGGAAAAAGCGTAACGGTTTCTGACTCTGCCGTAAAACAGATACGTTTCGCCTATTTTGAGCTTTGATTTTACGTAAGGTTGATTGAACCAGATGACCGAAAACGTTTCTCCGTCCTGTTCGCAAAAAACTTTGAAGTAGTTGAACCTACCCTTTCTCGGAACGTAATCGGGCATTGAAACGATAGTTCCGACGGTAAGTATAAACGAGTTGTTTACGGCTTCGGATAAGCTTGAAACCTTTCTTAAATCAAGATAGGAGCGCGGAAATTTTCTTATAAGGTCGCTCGAAGAAAAAACGCCCATTTTATTAAGGTCGTCAATTCTTTTATCCGATAAACCCTTGATTTTTGCAAGTTCCAAAATTTACGCTCCTTTCTAAAAAAGGAAAATCGTCACCGATTTTCCTTAAATAGTCAGCTCAAATACCGACGGTATTATTCAAGTGAAAGTATATAGTAGTAGACAGATTGCCCGCCGTTATAAAGCTCAACGTCGCAGTCGGTATAAATAGCTTGAAGATCCATCTGAAGCTGTTCGGCTTCCTGCTCTTTTACATCGGCGCCGTAATAAATATTTATAATGCTGTGGTTTTTCTCTTTAAGCTTTTCGACGAGTTTCATCGTGGCGGTGGAAAGATCTCTGCCTTTGGAGAGAATTTTCTTGCTGTTCAACCCGATAAAATCGCCTTTTTTAATATTGATACCGTTTACCGTCGTGTTTCTGACGGCGTAAGTCACCTGCCCGTCTGCAACGTGGTCGATAGCGTGAATCATATTGTGGTGGTTTTCCGAAACGGAAAGCTCGGGATCGTACGCAAGCGCAGCCGCAAAACCTTGCGGAATATTGTTGGTGGGTATAACGATTATCTTTCTGTTTTCAACGAGCGCTTTCGCCTGCTCTGCCGCGAGAATAATATTCTTGTTATTCGGGAAAACGAATACCGTTTCGGCGTTCACGCGAGAAATACCGTCGGCTATATCGCTTGCGGAAGGATTCATCGTCTGTCCGCCTTCGATAACGCGGTCGACGTTGAGTTCCTTGAACATGGCGGCAAGACCGTCGCCTTGAGCAACCGAAATAATACCGATAGGCTTTCTTTCGGATTCGTATTTTTTGACGAGCGCGCGGTTTTGTTCGAGCATGTTCTCGATTTTTACTTTATCAAGCTCGCCGAGTTGTAAAGCGGCGGTCAAAGCCTTGCCGGGCGTGTTGGTGTGAACGTGAACTTTCACGAGCTCCAAATCGCCTATGCAGATAACGCTATCGCCCATTTCCATAAGCCTTTCGCGAAGCTTATCGATATCGGCAAGAGTCGTTTTCTTTTTGATGTTAATAATGAAAAATTCAGTACAATAGGCAAATTCTATCGCGCCCAAATTCAGCACGTCAGCGGAAGACGAATCGGTAACGTCACTTTTTTGTTCAACTTCTTCAAGCGTTACGCCTTCGATCTTTTCGCCTTTCAAGGCCATATACATCCCTTTGAAGATGGTGACGAGCCCCATACCGCCCGAGTCAACTACTCCGGCTTTTTTAAGGACGGGCAAAAGCTGCGGCGTCATTTCGAGCGCCGCTTCGCCTGCTTCTATCATCTCTTCAAACCCGACTTCCATATCCTTATTCTTCAAAGATTGAGCGTTGTCGCTCATGGCTTTGACGACCGTAAGGATAGTGCCTTCCTTAGGCTTGGAAACGGCAGCGTACGCAACTTCGGTAGCGCTTTTCATAGCGCGAGCGAAAATACGCATGTTGATCTCGGTTTCGTCTTTTAAAACTTTGCACAGACCTTTCATTATCTGTGAAGTTATAACGCCCGAATTACCCCTTGCGCCGCGGAGAGCGCCACGGGTAACTCTTTCGCAAATTTCGGATAATCTGTTTGTGTTTGATTGTTTAAGTTCGTTGACGACCGATTGCATGGTCATCGTCATATTCGTACCCGTATCTCCATCCGGAACCGGGAAAACGTT
>CACXHH010000059.1 GCA_902767455.1 uncultured Eubacteriales bacterium | reverse complement strand
GTCGTAAGAAACGAGATCGAGCGCGTCGTAGCTTCCGAAGAAGTTAGCGGCTTTGTCTTCGTCTTCCGCAGACATAATATAGAAGTATACGGAATCCTGCGCAAGATCGGAGATCTGATAGTCGAAGCGCATTCTGTAATAGTGGTCAGCGTCGCCGAACACGTTGTACCATGACCACGGATGAGCGTGCATTCTCATTGAGAGATAGCAGGTAGCGGCGCCGGAAGACGACGTTATATAAAGAGCTTTGTCGCCGTTTTCTTCCTTGATAGCGGCTACGCCTTCAAATCCGGAAGAGAGCGGGGTGTTGGCGCGGTTCACGTCGCCGTTGAGATATCCTTTTATCGTCGTATTGTCGTAGTCGGAGAACATAAAAACGTCCTGAACTTCGACGGTAAACGTCTGCGAAGAGCCGTTGTTGAAGGTAACTTCGAACTGCGTTTCGCCCCAAAGCATATCGAGAAGCTCGGTCGAAAGCGTGATATAGCCGTTCGCGCCGACGGTAAGCTCGGCGTATTCTTTGTAATCTTTTTCGGTGTCGTTGTGAGCAAAGCTCCAACCGCCGCCGAAGCCGTTGTTGTAATCCTTTTCAAGCTGTTTCAACGAGATTATCGTAATGGTGTCGTCGAAAACGCCGTCGAGTTTTACGGCTTCGTGAGCTTCGTAGCTGTAAGCGACCTTTTCAACGCCGAGTTTGGCGACGCGGTTGTCGATAACGTTGAACGAAGTTTCTACGCTGAACGCCGCGTTTGCTATCGCAAGGGTATGCGCGCCCGCTTCGAGCGTTTCGAGATAGCTTTCTGCAATGATAAGCGCGCCGTTTTGTTCGTCGTAAGAAGCTTGTATCTCTTTGCCGTCGAGAAGAACGGCGTAGGCGTAACCGTTAGGAGCGAAGTTCGCAGTCATATCGCCGCTTCCGATACCGTATTCGGCGGGAGCGGTGAGTTCGGGAACGGAATCAACTTCGATAACGGAGAACTCATCTACGTAAACGCTTGCGCCTTCGTTCAACTGCGCCCACATAATGGTTCCGAGCTCTATATCGGCGCCGCTTATAACGCGGGTGTAAGTATGCGGAGCGTTGTCGGCGATAAGCTTATCCGCCCATTTCGCGGGGTTAGGTCTGAACGCGAAGTTTACCGCTTCGGTGACGTTTTCCGTCGTGTATTTAAAGGAAACGATATAGTATTTGTCGCTCTGATAGCCGACGTTGTACCAAGTGGCGTTCATCTTAGAATTTCTCAACGTGTAGATACCGAACAGCCCGCCTTCCATGGTGTTGCCTTCGTATACGGACGTGAACTTCAAAGCCTTTCCGTTCATACCCGAGTTTTCGGGAGCTTCGGTTATCGCGACGCTGTCGGCAGTTGAGAACTGATACAAGGGGTTCAAACCCGTCGTCGATATCGTCGTATCGTGTATCGTCGTAACGTCGTAATCGGTGTAGAAAATTACGTTGTTGAGTACGGTGAAGTTATAGCTGTCGTGGTTGGAAAGGGTGAGCGTGAAGTAAGCTTCGCCCTTGAACTGCTTGACGAGCGTTGAATAAACGGTGATGCCCGTTTCCGTCTTTTCGTAATACTTTTCGTCTACGAGTTCGCCGTTTGCTTTAAGCGAAGTTACGCTCGTTCCGTTGTAGTCTACGGTAAAGCTTACGCCTTCGGATTTAGCTACGTCAAGCGTCTTTTCGGTGATTTCGTCAAAAGAAGTCTTGACGGAGTTTTCAATGATAAGCGTGCAGGTGGCGGGATCGGTATTGCCGTCGGTGATTGCCTTGACAGCGTGCTCGCCGATAGAAAGCGTCAAAGCGTAGTCTTCGTCAATCACAAGACAGCCTTTGTCGTAATCGTACGCAAAGTTCTTGGAAATAATCGCCTGTTCGTCTACTTCGAGCATATAAAGATACGCGCCCTGAAGATCGAGCGGAAGTTCGATATCTCCCGCGCCGAGTCGGTCGTACGTGTAACTTTCAGCGCCGAAGAAAGCGGGGTTTTCCTTCCAGATAGCCGTAAACGTTACGGCGCTTGCCGGCATGGTAAAGGGAGCGCCCGCGGCGTAAGTTTCCGCGCCGTACTGCCAACCCGCGAAGGTGTTGTACTGCTTGGTGAAAGGACCTCCGGGAAGCCTTATCATCGAGCCTTCGGCTTGTTCGGCAAGCTCGGGAAGTTCGCCCGCGCCGCCGTCAAGGTCGAACGTCACCGCGTAAGTTAAGGTAGCGGGCTCGACGGACGAACTCGCGTCTTCCCCTTCGGGTGACGAAGTAACGGGCGTGGTAGACGTATCGACGGATGTTTCGTCGTTCTTCTTCCCGCAACCCGCGAGTGCCAACGCTGAAATCATAACTAAAATCAAAGCTACAATAACCAAACGTTTTTTCATTTTCTTTCTCCTTGAAATTTTTTAATTAACATTTTTTTGCTGTCGCAAAAAAATCGTTAGTTCCGTTGGTCGGAGCCGCAAAAGCCTTGCGGCTGTTATATTTTGACTGTCGTCAAAGTTATATTCGGCTGTCGAGACGTTTTGGATATCCGCGATGCGGATATGTCGACCGCAAATTTTGATAACAATCAAAATTTGTGATTGACTATTTCGCATTCCGAATATGGGGCTGTCGCAAGTTGATAATTACGATTTGCGACAGCCGATTTTTTACAGCGAATATTGATTTGAATAAAAAAAACAGACG
>CACXHH010000058.1 GCA_902767455.1 uncultured Eubacteriales bacterium | reverse complement strand
TTTTTAGGATAAAGGATGGTCGCCCGATCTGGCGATATGGAGAATTATGGACGGTATTCAGATAACGGATAAGCATAAGCTTGAAGTCGTTTCAAAAAAAGAGTTGTTCGACAACGTGGACAGCGTTAAGATCAAAATAACCAAGGCGCTGTTTTTGCCCGAAGATTTCAACAGTTTGGAGGGCGACCCGCAGGCGGTTTATCCGATCATTCCGGCAAGGATAGGTATTGGCAAAATAATAGAAACGAGCGGTCAGATAAGCGGCACGAGCCAGATAACGGCTTCACGCGCGAATATGGCTATTCCGCCCGAAAACGCCGGCGACGATACTTTCGGTATCGCAAGGGGCGTAAGAGTGTTTCCGCACCCCGAAGTCGCGTGCGGTCAATGCTACGAGTGCGCCAAGGGCGACGACGCCCACTGCTCTTCGTTTTTGATCGCGGGAAAAACCGCCGACGGGTTTTTACGTGACTTTGCGGTATTCTCGAACGAAAACGTTTCGGTCCTTCCACCGGTCGTCAGCGACAGCGACGCGCTGTTTATCGACCACGTCGCCCTTTGCGATAAGATAATCGACGAGATAGACCTTCAAAAAGGCGAGCACGTCGTAATAGTCGGCGGGGACGTTTGCGGTATTATTCTCGCTCAACTCGTAATTTACCATCAAGGTATCCCCATTCTCGTTGACAATAACGACAACAACATCATTACGGCAAAGAACGCGGGGCTTTACTACACGCTTTTTGCCGACAACAAGATAGACAGGAACGTCGCCGACCTTACGGGCGCAAGGCTCGCAAAAAAAGTCGTGTATATGACGGGGTCCAACCTTAACACCGATATTGCGTTAAAGCTTGCGGGAAGCAACGCCACCGTTTGCTTCGCGGGCTTCGGCACGCCGGGGATAAAGGTAAACTTCAGTTCGGCGCTTATAAAGCAGCTCAACTTCAAATGCGTCAACAACGGCTACGGCAATATAGATTCGGCGATAAACCTTCTCGCTAACAGAGCCGTAGATACTTCCGTTTTCAATATCGCCCAGACCAAAAAGGAACAGGCTTCGCAAAAAATCGCCGAAATGGCTAAATCTTCGGATTTCAGCGCGTGCGGTAAAATGTTGATAATCGATATGGATTAAACATAAAAGTCCGCCTATAAATCGATTAACGATTGTTTTATGAAAAAAATTGTATTCGCTTCAAGAAACGAAGGAAAGATAAAGGAAGTAAAGTCGATACTTAAAGGCTACGAGATATTATCCTTAAAAGACGTAGGCTTTAACGACGAAATAGAAGAAACGGGCGCTACTTTTGCCGAAAATTCTTATATAAAAGCTAAAGCCGTTTTCGATTTTTGTCGCCTTCCGTCCCTTGCCGACGACAGCGGGCTGTGCGTTAAAGCGCTTAACGGCGCTCCGGGCGTGTACAGCGCAAGGTACGCGGGAGAGCCTTCGAGCGACGAGAGAAACAAAAAACTGCTTCTTGAAAACATGAAAGACGTGACCGAGCGTGACGCGGCGTTTTTTACAGCCATAACGTTTATCGACGAGAACGGAAAAGTATTTCAGACGAGCGGCAAGACGGAAGGTTACGTCCTTTACGAAGAAACCGGCAGTAACGGCTTCGGTTACGACAGTTTGTTTTTCAGTAACGACCTGAAAAAGAGCTTCGGGCTTGCGACGGAAGAAGAAAAAGACGCCGTCAGCCACAGGGCGAGAGCGCTCAAGAAATTATCGGAGATAATCGAAAGCAAATGAAAACGGCGATAGTTGTTTCGGACACTCACGGAAACGTTAAAGAGCTTTTAAAGCTTTTGCCGCTTTTTGAAGAAAACGATTATATTTTTCATTTAGGCGACGGGCTTGACGATCTTATAAGACTCCCAGCCCACCTTCACAAGAAAATAGTATGCGTAAGCGGAAATTGCGACCTGTCCGGCGAAGACGACGAGAAGCTTCTGACTATTGAAGGCGTGAAGATATTTATGACGCACGGACATAGATACGGCGTTAAGGGTTCGCCTTTAAAACTACTTCTTCGCGGAAAAGAACTCGGCGCCGACATTTGCTTTTACGGGCACAATCATAGGGCGGACGCCGAAAAAATCGACGGGGTATATCTCGTAAATCCA
>CACXHH010000057.1 GCA_902767455.1 uncultured Eubacteriales bacterium | reverse complement strand
CGCAAGCGGCGTCAAGACTTTCAATAACGGCGACAAATACGAAGGAACTTTCAATTCGTCCTGGAACTTTGACGGTACGGGCAAATTTACCTACGCCAACAATATGTATTATGAAGGTAAATACGTAAACGGCAAGAGAATAGACGACGACGGTTACTTCGACTGGAACAATGGTTGCTGGTATCGCGGAGCTTTCATCGGCGACGCGATGACGGGCGCGGGCGAATTCCACTGGGGTAAGACGGGCACCGAAAACTACTGGAAAGGTCAGTTTGAAAATCAGTCGCCCAAAAAAGGTACCTACGGTTACGGCAGAATGGACGGTACCGAAGGATATATCTGGGTAGACGCTACGAGCGGCGCCTGGAGCTGGTATAACGGTACTCTCGACGACGGCACCGTGATTTCAAACGGTCAGAAAGTCGAAGAATAATTTTTATACGTTCGTGCGGATGACGGGTGATCCGCATCCGCACGAAATATCTTTTAAAGGGGTTATATCTATGAAAAAAGGATTATACACCGTTCTCGTCGCGCTCTCGGTCGCGTCCATTACGGCGTTCGTCGGGTGCGACGTAGCAGAGCAGCCGAACACACCCGAAACTCAAAGCGGAACGGGTCAGTCGGTCGACGGCTCGGGCGTTTCAAACGTAAAAGAAGTTACAAACTACAAACTTGACGGCGCAAGAACGTATACGGGTACGCTCGTCAACGGCAAGCCCGAAGGCGAAGGCGTGCTATTATGGGACAGCGGCTGTATTTATCGCGGACAATTCAAAGAAGGAAAATACGAAGGTCACGGTTCGTTCGACTGGCGGGTATATAACGAAGACGGCTCGGTAAAAACCGAAGGCTGGCTGTACGAAGGCGAGTTCAAAAACAACACTATGGCGGGTTGCCGCGGAAAACTTACGCTCGACCAGTCGGGGCTCGGAGAAGGGCTTATCTGGATAGAAGGGCTGATGACCGGCTTCCCCGCGTATAAGAGAGATCAGAACGCCAAAGGTTTTATACGCTTCGGCGATAATACGACTTACGAAGGCGATATTTATATAGACAGAAACGGAAACGCTTTCAGAAAGGGTTACGGATTTCAGGATTATTCCGCAACGTACACGGGCTACGGCTCGGCGTGGGGCTGTGAAAAAGACGAGTTGTTCGCAGGCTACGAAGGCGAGTTCGATTACGAAAAAGGCGGCTGGATATATGGTAACGGCATAATGTACTATACCGACCTTGACGGTAAGCCCGTAAGGTACGCCAAAGGGTTTTATTCCGCTTGCCACCTGCTTGACGGGTATACGGGCGAGCAGAAGCTTCGCGACGGCTATACCGCCGATATGGAAAGCTTATATATCCGTTTCCGTGAAAATTACGACGTATATACGAGTGACACCGCGTGGGCAAAACGCCACGTCGAGTATCTGTTTGCGGGCGCTTCTTACTTTACCTTTATGAACGTTATGGCGGATACGCCGTTTTCCAAGTATTTCAGCGGCTACGACGCTCTTGACGTAGGTTGCGGCGGCTCGACTACCGCCGACTGGGTAAATTATTACGACGACCTTATAAAGCCGTATACTCCCGATAACGTCGTGTTTGCCGTAGGCGGTAACGACGTGGCCAACGGCGCTACGCCCGAAACCGTTTACGAAAACTACAAAAAGCTTATGACCATGTGCAGGAACGACAATCCCAACGTCAAATTTTATATCGTAGGGCAATGGTATACTCCTTCTACGGTCAACAACTTCTCTTTGAGAGCAAAGCTCAACGACGTATATTTCCCGCGGCTTGCGAGCGAATTTGAAAATACCGTTTATATCCCCGTCGACGACCTTATGTATAAGGACGCGGAAGCAAAAACCGCCGTTGACGATCTTGCGTCGTATTTTTTAAGCGACAGGCTCCACATGAATGACAAGGGTTATCAGCTCTGGACGACGAGAATAAGAGAATATCTCGACGCCGACAAACAATCATAAAACAAGGAGAATCGTATGAAAATCAAAAAGATAGTCGCATTGTTATTAATTGCCGCCGTAAGCGCGGCGGTTCTCGTTTCTTGCTCCGATCCGCAGCAGGAAAAGACGAAAACGCTTACTTTAAGCGGCGGCTTCACCTACGAAGGCGAAGTCGAAAACGACGTTCCCAACGGACAAGGTAAGCTTACCGACGAGATGGGCAACGAATGGAAAGGTACGTTTAAAGACGGCAAACTGAACGGTTACGGAACTTACGAAGGCTTCGATCTCGTGGAATACGAAGGAACTTTCAAAGACGGTAAATTCGACGGTTTCGGCAAGCAGTCGTTCGCCAACGGCGATGTGTATATCGGGCAGTTCAAAGACGGTATTCCCGAAGGCGTAGGAAGAATGGAATTCACCACCGGTTGTTTCTACGAAGGAAGCTGGAAAAACGGTGACAGAAACGGACTTGGCTGGATGACCTGGCCCGTTGGCGACGCGTATTTTGGCGAGTGGGAGAACGGCGTGCCCAAAGGGTTCGGCTGTAAGGTCTTTTACGATCCTTCGATAGCAAGTTGCAGAAGAGATATTTACACGACTTACAATAAGTACGTCGGCGAAATGGCGAACAACCTTCCGCACGGAACGGGCATAATGTTCTTCCAGGGAAGCGGCGGCATTTACTACGGCAACTTCGAAAACGGTATAAGAAACGATAACAACGGCGTTTACTACTTTGAAAAAGGTATAAACGAAGTCAAGTTCGAAGGCGCTTTCTCGGCAAAGATGAACTCGGGCTGGATATGGGGCGAAGGCACTATGTGGTATTCCGACGGCACGGTCGTTACCGGAACTTGGGAAGGCACCGAGTGCGTGGAAGTAAAATCGACCAACAAAGTCGATCCCGAAACCGTTATCGAAGAAAGCAACTCGAGATTGAGCGCGTTTTTAAGCGACGAATATCTTACCCGCGCTCTTGAAATAATGGAATAATAATTACGGCGGGGAAGGCTTTCACGCACCTTCCCCTTTAAAAAAGAATTATGAAAATGAAAAGATCGGTTTTATCAGTTCTCGTCTGTATAATTACGGTAAGCTGCGCCTTGTCGCTTTGCGCCTGCAACGGCGCGGGCGGCGCTTCGGATAGCGGCAAACCCGCAGAAGAAGAAAGAGTCGTTAAAACGTTGATGGTAGGCGATTCGCTTTTCGATCTGTGGAAAGATAACTGCGTCGAAGATCTGCTGGGCGTTGAAAATCTCGTGAACGTCGCGGTAGGCGGAACTTCGAGTATTTACTGGCAGAAAAGTCAAAAAATATTGAAAAGAGAAAACCCCACTACTATTATAATGTCGCTCGGTACCAACGATATCGCCGACCTTAACAGGATAGGCGAATGCGCGGCAAGGGGCGGAGATAATTACGAACAGTGTCTGCAAGGCGTTCTCGAGATGTTCAAGGAAACTATTCCCGACGTGCATATTTATCTGCTTACGATAAATATTTGCGGCGAAAATATTCGTTGGAACAAGCGCGCCGAAATAATCGCCTGTAACCGCATTATGCGCGAATACTGCGAAGGTAAAGACTGGGTTGAAATGGTCGAAACGGAATACGCCTTCTATGACGACGATAATTATGACGAAAAGCCCAACGCCGAATATTTCGTTTCCGACTACCTGCATTTCAGTCGGAAGGGATATATCAGATTGAGAGAAATACTTCGTAAAGCTCTTAAACTCGATAAATAAAAAAGTTTGACGAAATATAAATCAAAACTATTGAAAGCCGCTTTGTTTTATGGTAATATATAATAAATCGGCTGTGTATCGGGTGTAAAATGCCTGAAATTGTTTTAAAAGACGTAAAAGTTCGTTATCAAAACAAAAAGAGCGGAGATACCGTTGCGTTAAACGGTTTTTCCGCTTGTTTTGAAAGCGACGAAATAAGCGTTATAATAGGAAGATCGGGCTGTGGAAAAACTACGCTTTTAAAGACCGTCGCCGGGCTTATCGATTACGACGGTAGCGCTTCGATAGGCGGAAAGGAAATAAAGGAACTGTCGTCCGCCGAAAAAAACGTGGCGTACGTTTTTCAGGAATACGCTTTGTATCCGCACATGACGGCGTTTGAAAACATCGCGTTTCCGCTCAGGATTGCGGGCGCAGGAAGGGACGAAATTATATCGCGGGTAAACGACGTGGCGAAAAAGCTCGATATAGATTATTATCTTTCGAGAAAACCGCGTCAGCTATCGGGCGGTCAGAAACAGCGCGTCGTACTTGCGCGCGCGCTCGTAAAACGCCCTTCGGTCATTCTTATGGACGAGCCGTTGAGCAATCTCGACGCGCAGGCAAGGGCTTCAGCTCGTATTTTTATCAGGCAAACGCTTAAAAAATTCGGCGGAACGACTTTGTTCGTCACTCACGACCTGACCGAAGCGACCGCAATGGCAGACAAGATATTCGTTATGGACGAAGGAAAACTCGTTCTTACGGGTACGCCCGCCGAGATTTACGATAGTAACGACCAAACCGTTAAAGGACTTTTCGATGCAAACGCCTTTGTATAACGAACTGCAAATTAAGCGTGAGAACGCAAAAATCAAACGACATGCGCTGATACTTGCGGCGTTATTCGTCGTTACGATAACGACAAACGTTTTGTTTTTCGTCTTTTTGACGGCGGAAAACGCGTTGGCGTTCAGGATAATCCTTAACGTTTACGACGTTGCCGCTTGCTGGGCGGCGGTTTATCTCGTTTTCGGCGCGATCGTTCCGTTACGAAACGACGTAAAATTCGTACGGCGTATGATCTCGTCGGATAAAAAAACGGTTACGGGCAGTATAGAAAAAATCGGCGACGTAATAACGTTTTCAAACAGGTTCTTTCAAGAAATAACGATCAAAGACGGGCGGGCGTCGTTCGTCGTTTATCTCGAAAAAGAGTTTCAACCTTCGTTTTCTGAGGGAGAAACTATAGAATTCATGCTCGTCGACAGAGTGATATTTTCATATAAGGCGGAAAAAGTATGAATACGAGATCCCGCTTTATTACGCATCTGAAAAGATTTTTCGCTCTGTACGTCGTTGTCGCGCTTGCGGTGACCTTCGCTCTCGGTTGGGCGTTTTCGCTCGCCTTAAGACCGTCGAAAAGCGAAACGGTAAAAATTTTCGTTTGTACGGAAAAAGCCGACGAACAAAAGCTCGACGAGTATTTTGAAAGCATAAGACCTGAAAACGTACGAGCCGTCGAATCATTCGTATACGATAAAAAAGACGCGTATATCGATATGTTTTTCACGATAAAGGGCGCCGAATGCGATTTGTTCGTAATACCCGCATCGTTATTCGAGCGTGTCAACAAGTCGAAGTTCTTGCCGCTTGTCGCAGCCGAGCTCGAAGAAGCTTTCGGCAGCGTTGAGCTTTTAACGGTCGATTCCACGTGCTACGGGATAAAAATATACGATAAAGATACACGCAAAGGCTATATCGTAAACGAGTCGTCGTTTGACGGCGCGTTAGAAGAAGATTACTATCTTCTGTTTAATAAAAATTCGTCGCGCGTCGGGTCGTTTAACGGCGGCGAAAACGCCGACGCCGTTTATCTCGTCAAAAAAATATTGAGCGGAAAAAGTTCGTGAATAGAAGTAAAAGAGAATTTACAAAAAAAGACCTTCCCGATACCCGTTGGCGGCTGTTCAAGGACAGATTCGTTTTCGAGTGGGGGAAGCTGTTTAAAACGGGGCTTATTCTCCTTATATTTTGCTTGCCGCTTGCGGCTCTGTCGCTCGTGAAGGATATCGAGATAGTAGCCGTATTTTCCGAACAGGCGAAGGGTAATTTGTCGGCGGAAGAAGCAAAAGCTCTCGTAAATTCGACGACGGCGCTGTTTGACCTTTTATCGGTCGTGGCGTTTCCGCTGTTTTCCGTCGGTTTGGCGGGTGTTATGGTTATAATAAAAAGGCTCGCCTGGCTCGAACCCGTATTTTTTAAATTTGATTTTTTTGACGGCGTTAAGAGCAATTCGCCGATAATTATCGTAACGTTTACGGTATTCGGGCTGTTGTCGTATTTCGCGTCGTTTGCGCTCGGACGTTACAAATCTTTTATAATTTCGGTCATACCCGTCGGGTTCGTTCTCGTAGTGTTTTTACCCGTACTGTTGTACACGGTGTCGCTTACGACGGTGTATAAATTGAAGTTTAGCGAAACGATAAAAACGGCGTTTTCGATATATCTGCGTTCCGTTCCGCAAACGCTTGCGGCAGTAGCTTTAATAATTGGCATGGCGGCGATAACGCTTATACGGAGTATCTTGCTCAAATATATTGCGTTTTCCGTCCTGATACTTTTTGCGTTGCCGTCGGCATTACTCGGCTGGTTTCTGGTCAGTTGTCGGCAGTTCGATAAATTCATCAACGCGCGGCAATTCCCGGAGCTCGTCGATAAAGGATTATATAAAGGTGAATAATGAAAAAAAGAATAATATATCGTTTTCTTTGCTGCGCGCTCGCATTGACGACAACGCTTGCGGCAAGTTCGTGCAGTGAAGATCAGGTTAAGGAGACGGATATGGTAAAAAAGGCAAACGAATATATTGCTTTAAATATAAACGGAATAAACGACCGCTATAAGGGTACGTATCATCTTACGCCGCAACTCGGAAGGCTGGGCGATCCGAACGGTTTTATCTATTTCAAAGGTCAGTATCATATGTTCTTTCAGGCTAACCCTTACGATCCGGGCGCAACGCCTACGTGTTGGGGGCACGCCGTGAGCGACGATCTGATCTCCTGGAAACATCTCGGGATCGTCCTTGCACCCGATCACGATTACGACTGCGACGGCTGCTGGTCGGGTTCGGCTATTGCCGTCGGCGACAGGCTCTATCTCGTTTATACGGGCAACCACGACCGTAACGGTTTAAGGGTGCAGACGCAGTGCCTTGCTTATTCCGACGACGGTGTCAATTTCGTAAAATATGCGAATAACCCGCTTATAGGCGCGGATAAGATACCCGCGGGGACGAGTCTTGTCGACTTCCGCGATCCGTATATCTGGAAGCACGAAGATAAATATTACCTTCTCGTCGGAACGATGGAACAGGGCGCCGCAAAGGTCTTGCTTTACGAATCTTACGACCTGTTCAACTGGACTTTCAAAAACAATTTGTTGAGAAGGACTTCGGCAGGCTTTTGCTGGGAGTGCCCGAGCTTCGTTTCGTTCGGTGACGTAGACCTTTTTTCCTGCTCGCCCGTTGACTACCCGCACAACGGCTACGCCTTCGTAAATTACAATTCGTGCATATACGCTCTGGGAAAGATAGACTACTCTACGGGCGTGATGGACGCGGGCGCGTTCGTCGAAATAGACAGGGGGCTTGATTTTTACGCGTCGCAGATAATATACGGCGCAAACGACAAGATAATTTTATCTTCCTGGATGAACTCGTGGGGCAGAACGTGGGTTCCCGCCGAGCTTGGCGACGGTTGGGAAGGAATGCTGTGTTTGCCGCGCGAATTGTCGTTAAAAGACGGCAAACTTTATCAAAAACCCGTGACGGGAATAGACGCTTATTGTAAAAATACGATAACGAAGTCGGCTTCCGTCACCGAAAAGACGACTCTTGACGGTGTAAACGGAAGGTGCGTAAGATTAAAGATCGTTGCCGATATGAAGTCGTCGACGTATTTTAAAATATCTATGCTGTCAGACGAAACGTACGATACTTACGTTTCTTACGATAAAACGCGGGGGCTAGTAAAGCTTTGCCGAAAGAACAATAAGTATATCGTTTCCGCCGATGAGCGCGACGGAAGCAACGGAACTACCCGCTTTGCCGAATACGAAATAAAAGACGATAAACTCGTTATGGATATTTTTATCGACAAAAGCAGTATCGAAGTTTTCTTCGGAGACGGAGAAATGACTATGTCCGCTCTTACCTATAACCCCGAAACGGCTGACGGGATTTTCTTCGAGAGTGTGGGCGAAACGCTCGTGACGGTTGAAAAAAGCGATATCGTAATAGGGTAAATCAATGGAAAAATACTTTATGGTCAAAAGCAGCGATGATTATTCCGTCGCAAAAATAGCTGTGGCGCTCGGAACGGAGCTGAGAAGAAGTATCGTTCGCGAGATAGTAAACAGTCCGCTGACGGTCAAAGAGTTGGCGTTCAAATTGAACGTTTCCGTTTCGACTATTTCCGTAAACGTCAAAATTCTCGAAGACGCCGACCTTATAAGAACGTCGTATCAGGCGGGAAAACACGGCTCGATAAAATTATGCTCGATAAAATACGAGCGGCTTATCGTTGACTTTATGCAGGCGATAAAGGACGAAGAAAGCGTCGGCAAGTATACGATAAACATGCCCGTCGGGGCGTTTTACGACTTCGATATAAAACCTACCTGCGGTATGCTCGACGAAAACGGCTTTATCGGAAAAGACGACGACAGACAAACTTTTTATAATCCCAACAGATTCGCCGCGCAGCTATTGTGGTTTTACAGCGGATACGTCGAATACCGTTTTCAGCGTGAAATGGACGCTGATAAGACGTTGAGTTTGCAGTTTTCGCTCGAATGTTGTTCCGAAGCCCCGGGCTTTCGGAACGAGTATCCGTCGGATATAACCTTTTGGATAAACGATAAGGAAATATGCGAATGGCGCTCACCGGGCGATTTCGGCGGAAAAAGAGGCGCTTACTCGCCCGAGTGGTGGCCTACCACTTCAACGCAATTCGGACTGTTGAAAAGACTTAATATAACGAAATCGGGTAGTTTTTTGGATAATCTGTACGTCGGAAAAATCTGCCTGAACGATTTGAAATTAAATGAAAAAGATTATATCTCTTTTAAAATAGGGGTAAAGGATAATGCGAAAAACGTGGGCGGGATCAATATCTTCGGAGATAAATTCGGCAACTATCCCCAAAGCATTCAGATGACAGTAGAATGCATCAACGACGCCAAATCCAACGGCTCGAACAATAAATAAAAGCCACGAAAAAGCCGAGAGTTCTACAGAACGCTCGGCTTTAAGTTTGTTGTAAGTTGGTGTATATGTCGATTATCGGCTAATTAACGTATGTTATATATTTGTTTTGAAGGCGGCGTCTTCTGTGCCAAACGGTGGAATTATCTACGCTTAAACATTTCGCTATCTGTACGAAGGTCATTTCCGTCATGTAGCATTTGAATACATCTTTTCAGCTTTCGTCAGTTTCATCTTTCGTATTGTTGACTGTATGCTTTTTTGTTCTTCGTCTATCTGTTTATTCGTCTTGTAATCGTGATCAACGGATATCGTTTCGACCGTTTCTTCTTTGAATGTTCTTTTCTTATCTCTCGCTATTATCCTTGAAACGTACCTTGCGCATGCAAGCCATATAGTTATCTCTTT
>CACXHH010000056.1 GCA_902767455.1 uncultured Eubacteriales bacterium | reverse complement strand
GGACGAGCGACGAAAACGATCCCGTTCAAAGGCTGTTTATTCAGTACGGCACGTCTTTCGCGTACCCGCCCGCGACTATGGGTGCGCACGTAAACGATTGCGACGTTACGAGTTATAAAACTAAGGCGCAGATAGCGCTTTTCGGCTCTTACGGCTTCGAGCTCGATCCGCAAAAAGTGACGGACGAAGAAGCTAAAGAGCTTGAAGAAGTAAACGAAATATACCGTAAATACCACGATAAAGTTATTCTCGACGGAACTTTTTACAGGCTTATCTCGCCCTTTGACGGCGACGCTTTCGCCGTCGAGAGCGTGCAAAAAGATAAGGGCGCGGCGATCGTTTTATACGTCAATCTTCTCAAAAAACAGAAGATACGCAGGTTTATAAAGCTCAAAGGGCTTGACGAAAAGGCGCTTTACCGCAACGATCTCGACGGAAAGACATACCGCGGCGAGTTCTATATGAAAGTCGGGCTCAATCTCTCGTTCACCGTAAAAGAATTTCAATCGCGCCTTATCGTGCTCGAAAAAGTTTAAAGGACTATAATGAAATTAAAAGACTTTGCGATCCGCGACCCGTTTATCCTTGCCGACCGCTTTACTCAAAAATATTATATGTACGCTTCCTTTGCGGAAGGCGGTAAGAAGGGCTTTAAGGTTTACGAATCGTCCGACCTTACCGAGTGGATAGAGCCTTACGCCGTATTCGTCGCCGACGAGTCCTTTTGGGCTACCGACGACTTTTGGGCGCCCGAAGTGCATTATTATAAAGGAAAATACTATCTTTTCGGAACGTTCGGTGTAAAGGATAAAAAACGCAACTCCCAGATACTCGTGGCGGATAGCCCCAAAGGACCGTTTACGCCGTTCAGCGCGCTTTTAGGTCCTGAAAACTGGTTCGTTCTCGACGCTACGTTATACGTCGAAAACGGCGTTCCCTACGCGCTCTACTCTCACGAGTGGTTACAGATCTACGACGGAAGCCTTTACTGCGTGAGATTGAAAGACGATCTCTCCGCGCCCGTAGGCGAACCGATTTTTTTGTTCAAGGCGAGCGAGTCGGGTTGGGCGACGTCCCCGCTGTGGAATCCGAAGGACAAGCCCGTTTACGTGTTCGACGCGCCTTTCGTCTACGAGATCGACGGCGTTAAGTTTATTCTCTGGTCGAGTTGGTCAAAGGAAAACTGCAATGCTTACTCGGTCGGCGTCGCGTACCCCGAAAAGGGCGTGCTCGGCGGAAAGTATCGCCACGCTTTGCTCGACCTTCCCCATTGCGACTGCGGTCACGCGATGATCTTCAAAGATTTTTCGGGTAAAGACAAGATCGTTTTCCACGAAAACAATTCAGTCATCGGCGGCGAGCGCGCGGCGATCTACAATATTATGATTTCAAACGGAGAATTAGTAGTAAAATGAGAGTTAAATTCAAATTCAATTTTTTGCGTTTTGTTGCGATAATCGCGTTATTCGCGGCTTTTTGCTTAAATCTTGCGGCTTGCGGAAACGAAAAAAACGGTGCCGAAAACGCTTCGACGACTTCCGCTTCCGCACCTTCGTATAAGGTTTACTCGAACGAAGTTCAGGTCGTTTTATTGCTCGGTCAGAGCAATATGGAAGGTCATACGCACAGTCAGTATCTTATAAAGACGATGGGCGAAGAGAAGGCGAAAAAGTACGCGCAAGGGTTCGGTAACGTTTTGATGGCGTACGCAAACTCCGTTGACGGAAACACTTCGGGCGGGCAGTTTGTGCCCGTCAAGACGGGGCAAGGCTACGCCGTAGACAGGTTCGGTCCCGAAGTAGGCATGGCGGAAGCCGTTTCGGAAATCGACCCGATAAAACCCGTTTACTTTATCAAATACGCTTACGGCGGAACGACGCTTATCAATCACTGGCGTTCGCCGTCGAGCGGCAAGACGGGTACGCTTTACACGGGCGCCGTCAATTACGCTCTCGAAGAGCTTAAAAAACTTGAAGATAAAGACCTTTACCCCGTCGTCAAAGCGATATGCTGGATGCAGGGCGAAAGCGACGCGAGCGGCAACACGGGCTACGAATACGAATCGCTCGAAAGAAACTTCGTCGCCGATTTAAGAAACGCTCTCGCATATTATAAAGACGCCGAAAAGGAAATAGCGTTCGTCGACGCGGGCATTTCCGATTGCCCCGCCTGGACTCAATTTAAAACGATAAACGACATAAAAAAGAAGCTTGCCGACGAAGACGCAAACCATTACTATATAGATACGATAGCCGAAGGGCTCAAATACAACGCCGAGCCGCCCTCTCAACCCGATATATACCACTACGATTCGGCTTCCCAAATTAAACTCGGCAAACTGTTCGCGAACGTTCTTCTGTCGAGCGTGCTCGAAGTTTGAGCGATACGGTTTTTGCCGTATGCGATTTCGGCTTGTTTGACGATTTTTGTTCAATATCTTTGGCGCTCTTAAAACCGACCGTTATTCGGTCGGTTTTTCGCGTATAATTCGACTCGTTTTTCCGAACGACCTGAAAAACGAGCGAACGGGTTTCGGGGTTTGTGTTGACAAAAACTTGCGCGTGTAGTATAATATAAAAAAATCCGAGCGTTTTTACGATAAGGTATTCGTAAAATGCGTTCCGGGGAGAAAAGATGTCGTATAAAATCATAGAGATCGACGGATACTTGAAACCGTACGAAGGCGATATCAACGCGCGTATGGACAATTACTACCGCAAGAGAAGCGAACTTGCGGGCGGGTGCCCTTTAACGGAATTTGCCAACGGGCACCTTTATTACGGCTTTCATAAGACGGAAAACGGTTGGGTGTACCGCGAGTGGGCGCCTGCCGCGGACGAAGTTTTCCTGACGGGCGATATGGTCGGTTGGGATAAATTCAGATTGAAACTGCACGCCGCGGGCGGCGGTAACTTCGAGATATATCTCGATAAAGATACGCTTTACGACGGCTGTCACGTCAAGACGATAATTCGCCACGGCGGCGATATTCTCGAGCGTATTCCGCTGTATATAAGGCGAGTCGAACAAGACGCGGCGACCAACGTCTGGAGCGGCGTGATAGAAGATAAGCCCGCCTATAAGTGGATCAACGGCGCTTTTAAGCCTAAAAATGGCGCGCCGCTCATATACGAGTGCCATATCGGAATGGCGCAGATAGAAGGCAAAGTTTCAACTTACGCCGAGTTCACGAAATATATTCTTCCCAGAGTCAAAGAGCTCGGATATAATTATATTCAGATAATGGCGATAATGGAACACCCGTATTACGGCTCGTTCGGCTATCAGGTTTCGTCGTTTTTCGCGCCTTCGTCGAGATTCGGTCAAAGCGACGACCTTAAAAAGCTTATCGACACCGCGCACGGCATGGGTATAGGCGTTCTTCTCGATATAGTTCACTCTCACGCCGTCAAGAACACTGCCGAAGGTATCAATATGTTCGACGGAACGACCTACCAGTTTTTCCACGACGGCGCGAAAGGCGAGCACCCCGCTTGGGGCACAAAGTTGTTCAACTACGGAAAGAACGAAGTTATCCACTTCCTTTTATCAAACGTTAAATACTGGCTGACCGAATTTAAATTCGACGGATTCCGTTTCGACGGGGTTACGTCTATGCTCTATCACGACCACGGGCTTGGCACGGCGTTTTCAGATTACGGCAAGTATTTTTCGATGAATACCGACACCGAGGCCGTTACCTATCTTCAGCTTGCCAACGCGCTTATAAAGGAGATAAACGCTTACGCTTTGTCTATCGCCGAAGATATGTCGGGTATGCCCGGGGCGTGCCTGCCCATCGAATACGGCGGGCTGGGCTTTGACTACCGCCTTGCCATGGGCGAGCCCGATATGTGGATAAGGCTTTTGACAAAGCGCCGCGATGAAGACTGGAACATGTGGGAAGTCTGGGGCGAGCTCACGGGAAGAAGATATATGGAAAAGAATATCGGGTACGCCGAATCGCACGATCAGGCGCTCGTCGGCGATAAGACGATAATGTTCCGCCTGTGCGATAAAAACATGTATACCGATATGAATATCGAAAGCCGCGACCCCGTTATCGAACGCGGTATCGCGCTCCATAAGCTTATCCGCATGATAACGATGACGGCGGGCGGCGAAGGGTATCTCAACTTTATGGGCAACGAATTCGGGCACCCCGAGTGGATAGACTTCCCGCGCGAAGGCAACGGCTGGAGCTATCACTACTGCCGCCGTCAATGGCACCTTGCGGACGATCCCAAGTTAAAATATAAGTTCCTGCTCGCTTTCGATAAGGAAATGATAAACTTTTTGGGAATTAACGACGTTTTGTCGTCACCCGTTCACAGTTTGTATATAGACGACGGGGCGAAGGTACTCGTCTACGAGCGCGCGGGTTACGTGTTCGCGATAAACTTCCACCCGACCGACTCTTATACCGATTATTATATCCCGATCGGCTCGGAAGGAAAGTTTAAAGTCGTCATCTCGTCGGACGAGAGTTTGTTCGGCGGTTACGACAGGATAAGTAAAGATTACGTTTATTCGGCTGAAAGTCAAAACGGAAACGGATTTAAAATATACCTTCCCGCTCGGTGCGGGCTGGTTATGAAAAAAGCGTAAAAAAAATCGCGGTCGTCATTGAGAAATGACGACCGCAGTTTTTTGAATTAAAAATGAAGAAATGAAGAAATTTCGGTCGGGCGATTTTGCCTTCGGCGCGCCCTGCAAGCCGTCGCCCTAAAATCGCCGATGAATAATTTATATAATTACGCCGAGAGCCGTAGGTCGGATTTAGTTCGACCGTGAGCGGCTCCGACCGACAGTTCTGACGACTTTTTCTTGCCCCGCAAGAAAAAGTCGTTAATCAAAATCTTTCAAATACGTAACTGTCGCAATATTTTTTTGCGATATCGAGATCGGTTTGGTTTCTTACCGTCCAGCCGAGAACGGGTAAGCCGTTATTTACGTGCTTCTTTATAGGGAAGCATCTCAGATCGTAATTGATGAAATCCGGCTTTACGAGCGCGTTGAGCGAAAGGTTTTTTATGATATGGTTGGTTATCCTGCCGAAGTGAAGATCGGTGCCGCCGCCGAGCTGACCGCGTATGATCTCGGGCGAGATCTTTTTGACGTTGAGCATCATTCTCGGATCGAAAGACTGCAACGCAAACTCGCCTTTATACGTCGATAATCGACTTATAGCCGCACTTTCGAGCCCTTCGCGCTTCTGTTGTTTAAGTTCTATCAGAAGCGGAACTCTTCCCGCGACGAGCTCTAAAACTTCGTCGAAGGTAGGTATCTTCTGCCCGTCCGAAAGCCTGAAAGAAGACAGTTCTTCGTAGGACGTATCGCGAACGTCCTTATCGACGTCGCAAAGGCGTTTCAGATTGTCGTCGTGAACGACGACGATAACGTCGTCGGTGGTGTGGTGAATATCGAGTTCGATGGGGTATCCGTTTTCGATCGCAAGCTCGAAAGCTTTGAGCGAGTTTTCGGAAACGCCGTTTCCATGTAGCCCCCTGTGAGCTGCGGGGCGGGTGAGAAGCCAACTGTTTTTATCAATACGCGTTTTCATACAGCAATTATACTACCACGAAAAAAACTTTGCAATTATTTTTAAGCGCGCGTCAAAATTTTTGCGGTCAATCCCTTGCAACCTTCCGATTTATATTATATAATATTTAACAAGATATATAATGGGTCAGAAGTTGCTCTATAACGAAAAACTTCTTTGCAAAACAAAAAAAACGCCTTTTGCCGCCCGTCGTTTTACGGTAAAAAAGGCGTTATCGGTGAATTATGGCTGAAACTACCAAAAAAAATATCAGAAATTTTTGCATTATCGCGCATATCGACCACGGTAAATCTACTCTTGCCGACAGGCTTATCGAGATGACCGGGCAAGTTTCCGAACGCGATATGGACGACAGACTGCTCGACTCGATGGACCTTGAAAAAGAACGCGGGATAACCATCAAATTAACGCCCGTGCGGATGTTTTATACGGCGAGCGACGGTGAAGAATACATCTTTAACCTTATAGATACCCCCGGCCACGTAGACTTTTCTTACGAAGTTTCGCGTTCTCTCGCCGCGTGCGAAGGGGCGATCCTCGTCGTCGACGCGACGCAAGGCGTTCAGGCGCAGACGCTCGCAAACGTCTATTTGGCTCTTGAAAACGACCTTGAAATTCTCCCCGTCATCAATAAGATAGATCTTGCTTCCGCCGATCCCGACGGCACCAAAGCCGAGATAGAAGACGCTATCGGGCTCGACTGTTCCGCCGCCCCGCTCATTT
The DNA here is from genome assembly GCA_902767455.1 of uncultured Eubacteriales bacterium. Taxonomy (GTDB): domain Bacteria; phylum Bacillota; class Clostridia; order Christensenellales; family Borkfalkiaceae; genus UBA4636. The sequence continues at coordinate 3,098 of CACXHH010000056.1, read as the reverse complement.
CGGCGAAAGCGGGAATAAACATCAAAGAAGTTCTTGAAAAGATAGTTACCATGCTGCCGCCGCCCAAGTGCGCCGACGAAGCTCCGCTCAAAGCGCTCATTTTCGATTCGTATTACGACAATTTCAAGGGCGTAATATGCTTCGTAAGGATAAAGGAAGGCTCCGTCAAAGTGGGCGACAGGATAAAAACGTTTATGTCCGACAAGCAGTTCGACGTTACCGAAGTCGGCGTATTCAGCCCCGGGCTCACGCCGAAATCGAGCCTGTCGAGCGGCGAAGTCGGATATATAGCGGCGAGCATAAAATCGGTGCAGGATACTGCCGTCGGCGATACGATAACGCTCGTCGACAATCCCGCAAGCGAGCCGCTCCCCGGCTATAAACAGGCGCTTCCCGTGGTGTTTTCGGGCGTGTACCCGCTCGACGGAAGCAAGTTCAACGATTTGAAAGAAGCCATTTTAAAGCTGAAACTCAACGACGCTTCCTTAACCTACGAAGCCGAAAATTCAATGGCGCTCGGATTCGGATTCCGTTGCGGATTTTTGGGGCTTTTGCACATGGAGATCATACAGCAAAGGATAGAGCGCGAGTTCGATATCGAAATAATCACGACGGCGCCGTCCGTTTCGTACAAAGTGCATTTAACGAGCGGAGAAGTTATCGACGTCGAAAACCCTTCGCGCCTTCCCGAGCCTTCGCTCATCGACTATATGGAAGAGCCGATAATACTTGCAAATATTTATTCCCCGCCCGATTACGTCGGGCCGATAATGGAACTTTGTCAGGAAAAACGCGGAATTTTCCTTGATATGACTTACGTCGACAGCAAGAGAGTCCGCCTTCAATACAAGCTTCCGCTCAACGAGATAATCTTCGACTTTTTCGACGGGCTCAAATCGAGAACGCGCGGTTACGCTTCGTTTGACTACGAGCTTTCCGGCTACGAAAAGAGCGATCTCGTCAAGCTCGACATGTATCTTAACGGCGATATCTGCGACGCGCTCGCCATTATCGTCCATAAGGAAAAGGCTTACGCCCGCGGCAGAGCGATAGCCGAGAAGCTCAAAGAAGTTATTCCGCGCCAGATGTTCGAGATACCTATTCAGGCGGCGGTCGGCGGTAAGATAATCGCGAGAGAAACGGTCAAGGCGCTCAGAAAAGACGTTCTTGCCAAGTGTTACGGCGGCGATATAACGCGTAAGAAGAAACTTCTCGAAAAGCAGAAGGAAGGCAAAAAGAAGATGCGCCGATTAGGTACCGTAGAGATACCGAGCGAAGCGTTTATGTCAATACTCAAAATAGACAGCGAGTGATCATGGCAGGTATATATATCCACGTTCCCTTTTGCGCAAGCAAATGTTCATATTGCGATTTCGCGTCCTTTCCGAAGGAGTTCGGCAAGCAGGAAGCGTATTTCGCGTGCTTATACAAGGAAATGCGTTCGCGCTTTGCCGAGTATAAGGATAAAACTTACGAAACTGTCTACTTCGGCGGCGGCACTCCGTCGTTTGCGGATCCGAAGTTTATTCTCGGCGCGATGCGTTTGATACGCGAGTGCGTAAAGCTTTCCGACAGCGCCGAAATAACGCTCGAAGTAAACCCCGGCACCATTGACCGCAACAAGCTCAGAATATACAAACAAGCGGGTATAACGCGGTTTTCGATAGGTTTACAGTCGAGCGACGATAAACTTTTAAAGAAAATCGGTCGTATTCACGACCGTGAAGATTTCGTAAAAGCCTGCGATATTTTAAAGGGCTATAACCTTTCCGCAGACGTCATGATAGGGCTTTTCGACCAGACCAAGGAGAGCGTTAAGGACACTATCGACTGCGCTATAAACGGCGGAGTCAAACATATTTCCGTTTACGCGCTGACCCCCGAAGTCGGCACGCCTATTTACACCGACTATTTGAACGGCGAACTCCCCGATTCCGACGAAGTCGCCGATATGTACGAATACGTCGTAAAATATCTCGACGGGCTTGGGTTTAAGCGTTACGAAGTTTCAAATTTCGCTATTCCGGGGTTTGAGAGCAGGCACAATCTCAATTACTGGCGCCGCGGCGAATATATAGGTTTCGGCGTGGGCGCTTCGTCGTTTATGAACGGCAGGCGGTTCACCAACGTTTTCACTATCGACGAGTACGTGCATTTTCTTCTGAACGGCAAATACGCCGAAGCTTCTTCCGACGTTATCGAGGGCGAAGACGCCAAATTCGAGTTCGTTATGCTCGCTTTGAGAACGAGCGTCGGCGCCGACGTCAATAAGTATAGGTCAGCTTTCGGCAGCGATTTTTTCACCGACTTTGCCGACGCGCTCAAATCGCAAAAAGCCTATCTCGATATTTCCGCCGACAGCGTAAAGATAAAGGACGAGTATTTGTACGTGCAGAATAATATCATAGTTGCGTTTATGAAATAAGAATTAAAGATCAGGAATAGTCGACCGCAAATTTTGACAAAAATCAAAATTTGCATATCAAAGCAAGCTTTGATATATAGTCGACTGCCCTAAAATCGCCGACGAATTATTTATATAATTACTTTCGAGAAACGCAAGGCGGAATTTATTTTCGCCGTCAAGCGTTTCACGACCTCTAAGCACTAACGGTTTCTTCTTGACGAAGGCAAGAAAAAACGTTAATAAAATACATTACGCCGAAAGCGGCAAGGAGATATTTACTCTCACCGTTAAGTCGCTCACGGCACCTAAGTTCTAACGATTTTTTTTGCGTAAGCAAAAAAATGTTAATTTTTGTTTTATGACTGATTTCGTTCATTTACATCTTCATACAGAGTACAGTATTCTTGACGGGGCGGCGAGAGTCGATCTCGTTTTCGGCAAGTGCAAAGAACTCGGACAAAAGGCGTGCGCCATCACCGACCACGGAAACATGTTCGCGACACTTTATTTTGCCGAAGAAGCGGCGAAAGCTGGTATAAAGCCCATTATCGGCTGCGAGTTCTACATGACCGACGATCTGCACGATAAGTCCGCCCGCACCAAGACCGAGCATCTTATCCTTATAGCCAAAAACAAAGTCGGTTACAGAAATATCATCCTTCTCGACTCGATAGCCTACGTCGAAGGTTTT
>CACXHH010000055.1 GCA_902767455.1 uncultured Eubacteriales bacterium | reverse complement strand
TGACGAGCGTGTTCGCCGTCGCCTTCATGCCGAACGCCGAACAAAAACCTATCGCAAACCTTATAAAGCCCGAAAACAGACGCCCTATCCATCTTCTCGAGTATCTCAGATCGTCGACGGTGCAGTTTTCATCTATCACCATGCGGTTTTTCTTGTAGAATTTATATTCGGAAGACGGCGGTTTTTTGCCGAGAAGCGCCGCGAACTCTTCGTCGGAAACGTCAGTTATTCTTCCCGTTGCATAAGACGGGAAGGCGTTGATATCGTAAGGCAAAGCGTCGGTAGTTGCCGTCAATTCGACAAAGCCTTCGAGTTTTACGTCGGCAACGCTCGCGGCAACGTATATCTCGTATCTGCCGCCTTCGACCTCCCATTTGTTCGTCTTTACGTTGAAATACCTGAAAGATTTATCGTCGAACGGTATATTTACGCGAACGCTATTGCCCGCTTTGATAAACGTCTTTTTAAAACCTTTAAGTTCCTTTTTCGGACGAATTATCGCGCCGTCGGATTTCCCGACATAAAGCTGCGATATCTCAGCTCCGTCGACGCTTCCCGTATTCTTTACCGTAAAGTAAACTCCCGTTTCGTCTACCGTAAGATCGGAATATTCAAACGAAGTGTACGAAAGCCCGTAACCGAACGGGTACGCGACCGGAACGGACGCCGTATCGTAATACCTGTAACCGATAAATTGACCTTCGCGGTATTCGCTCGTGAGCTTCTTTCCGGGGAAATATTTTGCGGTGGGCACGTCTTCGTACTTTTCGGGGAAGGTTTCGGCAAGCTTGCCGGAAGGATTGATTTTGCCCGTTAAAACGTTCATTACCGCATCCGAACACGCCTGACCGGAAAGGCACGCGTAAACGAGCGCGTTCGCGCTTTTAAGCTCGCCAAGCTCTACCGCCGAGCCGCACGAAAGCACTACTACGACTTTTTTGCCCGTGGCTTTTACGGCGTTATACAGATCTATCTGATTTTGGTTGATTTTTATATGTTCGCGGTCAAGCCCTTCGGCTTCGCTCACTTCGTCAAGCCCCAAAAACAAGAGCGAAACGTCTGCACGTTCGGCAAGGCTTACCGCCTTTTTTATAAGCGCGGGTTTTTTCTTTCCGTAGCGGTCGAAACCCTTTTCGTAGCCTATTACGTCGAGATTATACTCGACCATATCTTCAACGTAAGTTTCAACGACTTCTATCGGCGTTTTGACTACGCTTCCCACGCCCTGCTCGTAATTTTTATTCTGCGGCTTTTTACCGACCATATCTTTGGTAAGGTTATCCACGAGCCTTGACAAGACCGTCGGATTGACTATCGACGAGCCCGCGCCCTGATAGCGCGGATTTTCGGCAAAGTCACCGATGAGCGCGACTTTCACGCTTTCGTCAAGCGGCAATACGCCGTCGTTCTCAAGCAAGACGATGCTCTCTTCCGCGCACTTTCTCGCGATACGGTTGTGTGCCTGTACGTCGAAATGCGTAGGCGCTTCTTCGCTTATTTTCGTGCTTTCGTAAAGCTCAAGCAGTCTTTCGACGCATTCGTCGACGTATTTTATATCGAGTTTCCCTTCGTTTACGGATTTTACGACGTCGTCGGCGCCGTAAACGCAAGCGGGCATTTCGAGATCGCTCCCTGCTTTTACTGCGGCAACCCTGTCGTTGCTCCCCGCCCAGTCGGAAACGACTACGCCTTCGTAACCCCATTCGTTACGGAGAATATCTCTTAAAAGATGTTCGTTCTCGTTGGCGTAAACGCCGTTTACGCGGTTATACGACGACATAAGCGTTTTCGTCTTACCTTCTTTTACGGCTATTTCAAACGCCGTAAGGTATATTTCGCGAAGCGTTCTCTCGTCAACTACGGAGTCGTTCGACATACGCCTTTCTTCACGATTGTTGGCGGCAAAATGCTTAACGCACGCCGAAACGCCGTTCTTCTGAATACCGCGGATATACGACGCAGCCATCTTGCCGGCAAGATACGGATCTTCCGAAAAATACTCGAAATTCCTGCCGCAACGCGGGTTGCGCTTCATATTCGTTCCCGGGCCGAGTAAAACGTTTACTCTTTGCGCTCGGGCTTCTTCGCCTAAAGCTTTGCCCATCTCTTCGCCGAGTTTGTCGTTCCAGCTGTTTGCCATGGTCGCGGCGGTCGGGAAGCACGTCGCGGGAACAGACTTGTTAAGCCCGAGATGATCGGCTGCGGCGGCTTGTTTTCTTATTCCGTGCGGGCCGTCGGCAAGAAACATGGAGCCTACGCCGTATTCTTTAAAATCGAGCGTTTGCCAGAAGTTCTTTCCCGTAAGGAAAGCCGCTTTTTGTTCAAGCGTCATTTTGGAAATTATTTCTTTTTTATCCATATTTTACCCCGATTTACAGCAAAGCTTCGTAATCTTGTTTTGCTTTATCTCTTTTTTGAGCGGCTTCCAAAGCGCGTTCGTATCTGTCCTTTACCGTCTGCTCTTCGAGAATAAGCTCTTGATGGGATACGTTCTTCGCTTTTGCCTTTTCATACTTTTTTACGGCGTATTCCCATGCAACGGCTTTTGCGTTGGCAATGTTTTCAGCGGAAACGGCAAGTTTTTCGGCTTCTGCAAGAGAAGCTTTCTTTTCGTAATTGCAAAGAAGCGTTTGCGCGCTTGAGAGCTTATCCTTATCCGTGCCTAACGCTTTGAGCTTTTCTATCTTCTTCTTTTGGGTTTTCGCCATCTTTCCGTAATCGGGGAAGATGACCATGAATATAAAGAAGAAAATTATCATCGAAATGCCGCCGGTGATAAACGTTTTGATAAGGTCGCGAAGAGCCTTAGCTATTCCCCAGGACGTTAAAAACGGCGTCACTATCCCGACGAGCGCGTTGACGAATAACGAAATGAGCACCCAGCCGATAAAGTACCACATGGCCTGATACCAAGGGTTGCCTTTGGAACGAAACGTTATGTTTCTCTGCAACGGGAAGTTTATGCACTGCGCCGTGAAAACGGCTATTTCAAAGGCTATGAAGTTGCCTAACCCGCCGCCGATGACCGCCGCGGAAGCCGTGGTCGTGATGTGCCCGAGCAAGTCTATCATAGGCTCGTTGAATATCGCCCATACGAGCCCTATTCCCGTTTCGGGATCGGTTATTCCAAGGCTTATCGCAGGCCAGATGAATTCTATTCTCGCAAGCCCCAAGCCGAAAAGGTGCGGCAAAAACAGCATGACGAGATATTGCCATATCGTCACGCCTTCCGAAAAGACGATAAAGAAAAACACCTTATAAAGAGTAGACGCAAGTTTCGGATGCTTATCCGAAAAGCCGTACCAGCCGCCGAGCCACCAGCGAGCGATCTTCTGAAAAAATGCCGCGAATTTGTTGTCCGACAGCGGTTTAATGGTGATTTCCGTTTTTCCGTTCATCGTTTTCTCCTTCTAAGTTTTAACGCAAACGTGCTTCAACGGCGTATAATGATATTTCCGCCAAAGCTCACGAGTTCGCTAAAGCCGATTGTTGGTTTTTATTCATACTCTTTGAAAATTATAAAATTGTCCTAATTATAAAACAATACTTTTGGCACGAATTGTCGTTTTTATAACATAATCTGTCGTCGCGTCGACGATACAGGCGTTCATAAGCCTAAAGCGACTGTTTTTTAAAACTAGGCAACTACAGTTTTCGATATATATTCCGCCTCTTAAGTCGCTTACGCGAAGGCGTAGTGCGGGGCTTACCCCGCCGCTTACAGTCGGGCTAACCTAAATAAAAATGCACCATCAGCCCCTTTCAATCCATTCAAAATACCCGTCCGCATACGTGGACGGGTGTTTCGTGGCGCGCCATAGGGGGTTCGCAGACGTTTCAGGCAATCGCAAGCGATTGCGGGGACTTCGTCCGCTGAAAGTCTTTATTATATAATTTGACGGGCTTAAGCCCGTTACGCCGCCTGTGGCGGCTACTCGGTTCGAACCGCCTCGTCGTGTACACGAAACAGGGCACTCTTTCGAGTGCCTTGTTCCGTGGCGCGCCATAGGGGGTTCGAACCTCTAGCCTTCGGTTCCGTAGACCGACGCTCTATCCAGTTGGGCTAATGGCGCATACTTTTTATTAAGTTGATGAAGAAGTGGTAAGCTTATGCTTTACTCCCCGACTTGATGGAGAGAGCGTAGCTCTGCGCCCGAGGCGTTGCCGAGGAAGTGTGGCACTTTGTGCCACTTACAGTTGGGCTAATGGCGCAT
>CACXHH010000054.1 GCA_902767455.1 uncultured Eubacteriales bacterium | reverse complement strand
ATTTTCCCCCTTTTAAAAACGGTCGCGACGGACAAAGTTCGGCGCGATTGTTTTTTTGAAAATTACACGATTTGAAGAAGCGTTTAATTTTCCCCCCTTTTAAAACGGTCGCGTCGGACAAAGTTCGGCGCGATTGTTTTTTTGAAAATAACACGATTTGAAGAAGCGTTTAATTTTCCCCCTTTTAAAAACGGTCGCGACGGACAAAGTTCGGCGCGATTGTTTTTTTGAAAATTATACGATCCGAAGGAGCGTTTAATTTTCCCGCTTTTAAAAACGGTCGCGACGGACAAAGTTCGGTGCGATTGTTTTTTTGAAAATTACACGATTTGAAGAAGCGCTTAATTTTCCACTTAATTTTGCTTTCGCATTAGCGAAAGTATAACTTGCCGACAGTCATAATATAAAAGAACGGTTTTTGACCGTAAGAAAACCCGTTAATTAAAATCGCCGTTAATAGGTAACGGCGATTTCTTTTAGTTTTTCAAACTTTTTCTTTGTTGCGTTGCCGCCGCGAAGGTGGCGTTCTTTTAAGTTTTTTTCGAGAACGAGTTTACATTCGGCGTAAAGTCTTTCGTCGATATATTTAAGCTTATAACTTACGTCTTTATGCACGGCGGATTTCGATATCCCGAATTTTACCGCCGTTTGGCGAACGGTAGCCTGCGTTTCGATGATGTACTGCGCTTCAGCCGTGATCCTGTATTCCAAAGATAAATCGTCCATAATGATACTTCCGATACATCATATTCATAATTGACTATAAAAATTACATATTTTCACACATGATTTATGCCGCCCCGAAAAGCTTTTCGGGGCGGCATATTTTATTGCTTTGACGAATACCATATACCGTAGAAAACGCGCCGTATCTCGTTTTTAAAGCTGTATCGCGTTTTCGACTTTAAATTATATAATTCGACCTATCTTTCGATTTTTCGACGGTTAAAATAAGTTATTATGGTAAAGCTCACGTTAAAAAAAGTCTTTTGTATAGCCTTCGTCGTCGGCGTTCTGGCGGCGGCAAACGCCGTGTTTTTGGCAAGCGATAACGTTTACGCGTTCTCATACGCCAAAAGGGAATTGCCCGTTTATTCGGTCGATAGAAACGACAAGCTGCTGTCTATAAGTTTCGACTGCGCCTGGGGCGTCGACTATACCGACGAACTTCTTTATCAAATGGAAAAGTTCGGCGTGAAATGCACTTTTTTCGCCGTTAAATTCTGGGTTGAAAAATATCCCGAATACTGCAAAAAGATAGTAGGCGGCGGGCACGAACTGCAAACTCACAGCGCGACGCATCCGCACATGTCGAAGATGAGCGCGCAGGCGATAAGGGCCGAGCTTGAAAGTTCTTCGTCGGCTATCGAAGCCGTAACGGGCAAAAAAGTAACGCTTTTTCGCTGTCCTTTCGGGGAGTATAACGACACGGTGATAAAAACGGCTCGCGAAACGGGCTTACAGGTCGTTCAATGGGACGTTGACAGCCTTGACTGGAAGGATATTTCGGCAAAAGAAATAGCCGAGCGCGTGCTCGCGAAAGCCAAATCGGGGAGCATCATTTTATGCCATAACAACGGCTTGCACACGGCGGAAGCGCTTCCGCTTATATTCTCGGCGCTTACCGACGGCGGATATAAATTCGTTCCCATATCCGAGCTGTTGATAAAGGGCGATTACGCTCTGCGCCCCGACGGAACGCAGTACGCGCCGTAAATACGAGTTTACGACTTTCCCGTAAAGGGGAGTGTTAATAAAAGGAGTACGAAATGAACGAAAAACAGAACAACAAAGTGTATCTTCGCGGGACGGTCGTTACCGAAAAGCGCTTTTCTCACGAAGTGTACGGGGAAGGATTTTACGAAATGGACGTCGCCGTCAAACGGCTTTCCGGTCAGGAAGACGTTCTGCCCGTAACCATATCCGAACGGCTTATCGAAAAGGAAGGGCTCGTCGTCGGCGCGACGCTTTCGGCGCTCGGGCAATTCAGAAGCTACAACAAGCCCGTAGACGGGCGAAGCAAGCTTATGCTCACCGTTTTCGTGCGCGAGATAGTTCCCGACGATTACAGCCCGAATCCGAACAATATCTTTCTGACGGGCTATATCTGCAAGGCGCCGACCTATCGCACCACGCCTTTCAACCGCGAGATATGCGACCTTCTTATCGCCGTAAACAGGGCGTATAACAAGTCCGATTATATCCCGTGCATAGCTTGGGGAAGGAACGCCCGATTCGTTAAAAATCTCGAAGTGGGCGAAAAAATAGCGCTTGCGGGAAGAATACAGTCGCGCGAGTATCAGAAAAAGCTCGAAGACGAAGTGAGAACGATGACGGCTTACGAAGTTTCCGTTTCAAAAATAACTACGGGCGAGAACGCCGACGTCTTTATTGACGATCCCGACCGTTCTTATAACGAAGATTACGCGCCCTATCTTAAAGACATTATATAACGGCGCGGTCAACTTATTTAATAGAAAAAGGAAAAGGATAGCGATTGCTATCCTTTTTCGTCTATCTTATTTGCGGTTCTTATTATATATTTCGGTTTATATATTTCGGTCGCGCTTGTCGAAAACGCGAGTTTTGAAGATATAAAAGAGAGTTACCCCAAGCCCTAAAAGCATAATGACCACGACGATAAGGTTTCTCACCGCGTAGTAAGAACTGCTCTTGACGTCGGACGAAGCAACGTACGCAACGCCGTCGCAGTAGTAGAAGGCGACCGTCTTTCCGTCGTCTTCAGTAACGTAAATCTGAGTTTCGGAATCGATAACGCCTAT
>CACXHH010000053.1 GCA_902767455.1 uncultured Eubacteriales bacterium | reverse complement strand
CGCGGCTAAGGGCATGGTCGAACGCGCGGGCGAAAACGTTAAGCTTTCGGGGCTTTCGGATAAGCCCGTCCGCTATATCGTGGACGACTGCGTTAAATTCGTTTGCAGGGAGATACGCCGCGGCAGAAAGTACGACGCTATTATCATGGACCCGCCCAGCTACGGCAGGGGCCCCGGCGGAGAAACGTGGAAAATCGAAGACCAGCTCTTTGATTTCGTGAGTCTGTGTTCGGAAGTTTTAAGCGACGATCCGCTCTTCGTTCTCATCAACAGCTACACTACGGGGCTTCAACCGCAAGTCCTTAAAAATATTTTGACGCTTACCGTCGCCAAGGGCCGCGAAAGGGTAGAAGCCTACGAAGTGGGGCTTCCGACGGAAGAAGGAATAGTTTTACCGTGCGGCGCGGGAGGTATGTTTATAAATGAATAGCAGCGATCTCGTCGTTTTGTACGAAGACAATCACGTAATAGTAGTCTTAAAACCGCAAAACGTTCCTTGTTGCGAAGATATTTCGGGCGATAAGGATCTTTTGACGGTCATAAAAGAATACGTCAAAGAAAAGGAAAATAAACCCGGCAACGTCTATATCGGGCTCGTTCACAGGCTCGACCGCGTAACGGGCGGCGTTATGGTTTACGCCAAAAGCTCCAAGGCGGCTTCAAGGCTTTCCGAACAGATGCGTACCGGCGGCTTCGAGAAGAAGTATTTCACGGTCGTCGAAGGCGTTCCGCGCGAGCCTAAGGCGACGCTCACCAACTACCTTAAAAAGAACACGGTGAACAATATGGTTTACTGCTGTCCGCCGACGGTGGAAGGCGCCAAGCTTGCCGAACTCGAATACGTCGTCGAACAGACCGTTCATGGCTTGTCGCTTCTAAACGTCAAGCTTCACACGGGCAGAACGCATCAGATACGCGTTCAGATGGCGAATATCTCCTGTCCTTGCTACGGCGACGTTCGCTACGGCAACGGCAAACCGCACGGAAAGATGGCGCTTTGGGCGTATTCTCTGGCGTTTTTCCACCCCGTTTCAAAGGAAAGGCTCGTCTTTAAAGCCGAGCCGCCGAAAGACGAAGCTCCGTGGAAGTATTTCGAGATAACCGACGATACGCTTATATACTCCTGAAAAACGTTTACGCTCCGCGGCGTTTGCGTTCAGGCGTATTTATTGTCGCGATTATTACGCGATTATTATATAATTATATAAATAAATTGCGATTAAACGCGAAAAGAGGTTGACAAAACCTTTTTATAAGTGTAAAATAAAAAAGCATAATTAAGTTTATAGCGATTTTTAAAACTTTTTTGATGATATGCGGCGAAATCGTTCCGCATGGGAGTCAGCTCAAATGAAAGGCAAAAAATTATTAAGTTTACTTCTCGTTTTAAGTCTTGTCGTCGCAATGGCGATAAGTAACGTCGTCGTAGCGTCCGCCGCCGAAGCGTCTGCCGCCGTAGACGAATATCAGGTGGGCGAATCTTACGACATAGAAGCCATTCTCGCAGCTAACGGCTACGAAAATCTGACCGATGAAACTACCCTTATGGGCGGCAGAACGGTCAAGTATACGTTTGAAGGCAACGAAACCGTAGTTACGGACAATGTCGTTTTCAACGAATACGGCAATTATACCTTTACCGTAACGGAAATCGACTCCGGTGACGAAAGCGGTTTTACCATTACCGTCAAAGAACCCGTAACCCCCGTTGAAAAGACTTATATCAGCGGCGTAGAATACGATCTCGAATACCTTCTCGAGAACGCGGGTTTTTCAAAACTCGACGGTCAGACGACCTATAAGGGCGGCAGAAAGATCGAATACAAGAAAATACTTAACGAAGACGGCTCCGCCGTTTCCGATACGGCTGCCGAATACGAATATCAGGAAGTCACCACCAACAATATCGAGTTCAAAAACTCGGGCGATTACGTGATCAGAACTTCCGTCAAAGGCGAAGGCGACGAGTATACCGTTGAAAGAGAATACATCGTCAACGTATACAAGAAAGTTAATCCCGTCAACGATACGTATAACAAGACTTCCGTAACTTACGTTGCGGACGTTACTGCTTACCGGGCTCAAGTTACCGAAAACGCGAAAGATCTTTCTACGCAGAACTACACTTCTTCCACCGTTAATTACAGTAACAGCTTTGAAGTTCCTTCTTTGAAAGGTATAATTTCATCTCCCGATTTCGACTACGATAAGCTTCAGAAGATCGTATACTACTGCGAACCCAACGCCACGAGCTATACGAGAGGCTCTTCCGTTACCACGAGCAACGCGTCCTTCACCGTTTCTCAGGTAGGCGAATACAGCTTCTACGTTCTGTTCCAGGACGTTTTCGGCAACGAAATGACTACAGAAGGTCTTGTGCTTTCCGCGGGCGGCTGGTACGAAGCCGACGATGACGGTCTGCCTACCGGCGACGTCGTTATCCCTGTGTTCACGTTTGAAGTAAAGAACGTGGCTCAACCCCAGATAGCCGTAAAAGCAAGTCAGGAAGACGCGTTCATCAATCTTTCTTACGAAATCAAAGCTTTCACCATCACAGCTAACGATTACAGCTCCGTTTACGAACTCTACTATCTCGGCGACAAGAAGATAGATAAAACGGCTTACACGACCGACGAAGCTTATATCGCCGCCGTTAAAGCCGAAGCCGAAAAGATCGGAGAATCCGCAAAGGTCACCGATAAGCTCGATAAATCTTCTCTCACCTTCACGCCCGACAAGGTAGGTTACTACTATCTCTGGACGAGAATAGTCGACAACGCAAACCAGCCCAACGAAGCTATGTCCGTCGCTATCCACTGCGTAGGCACGGCTAAAACAGCAACTCTCGATCCTATGTTCTGGGAAAACAACCTTACCGCCGTTATCCTTTTAGGTGTTGCGGGCGTTTGCTTCATAGCTATAATCGTTCTTCTCTTCGTTAAACCCAAGGAAGCCAAAAAGGTAGAACTTGCCGAAGGCGAAACGGAAGAAAAAGAAAACAAATAATTAAAAATAAACGAGATTTCTTTTAAACGGAAATCTCGTTTTTTATAACGAAACTGTCAGATAAAAACGCCGAGCCATATAACGGGCTCGGCGAATTGCTTTTAATCTATGAATTTTTCGTAAATTGTCGCGTAAAGGTCCTCGGCTTTGTTTTCCCACTTTTTGTAGATTGTCTTGGCTATCTGTCTTGACGGAACGGAAAACTTCAACTCGAATTGCGTGCCGACCGCGTCAACGATTTTAAGATAAACGGTATACGTGCCGTCTTTATTCATATAATAGTCGGCGACGTAGTCCTGACGTTTGCGGTAGTTGTTTCTGTTTGCTTTGACGAATTTTGAGATTTCGTCACGCGTGGAAGTGGGTATCTTGAAGAAGAAGTCGGCAAGGCAAACCCTTCCGTTGGGCGTTATCGAGTATAGCGGTGCGTTGCCTGCGTTTGAAATTTCGTAGACGAACGAGTTATCCATAAGCTGGAAGAGCGTGGGCTTGCAGTCCATATAGCTTATCCAGTCGTTACTCTGACAGCACATATCCACTATCGTGGTTTCCGAAAGGGGAACTTCCATTTTGTCAAAGACGAAAAGAAGTATCAATTTATTCAATAAATTGTCGCCTTTGATGGGCACGGCGGTTTTCTCCTTACGAATTATTATCTCCGCTCGCTTTCCTTTCCTTAAAAACAAGTGGTCGAAAAGCGGGTGAGCCTATCCATTATACTCAAAAAAAATATAAAATGTCAATAGTTTTTTAAAATTAAATTGTAAACTCGGATATTTTGTGATACAATATATAAATAAAACGAATATATAGTTTTAAGGTGGCTTGCTATCATGATCACACAGACGTCGTCGGTGGAAACTTTCGCCGCAAATATGGACGAGCTCATAACTTGCAAATACGTTCTTTCCGAAAAGAAGATCTCTAATCTTTTAAAGGGGATATCGTTATCCCGTCTTTTTTACGAACTCTTTGATTTTTGTATGGACGGTTTTGATTACGCTGCCGCAAAGAAGAAGTATTTCAGCGTCAACGCCGCTTACGGCAAAAGGTTTATCCTTCCGCCCGACAGCAAGACGATAATAGCTTTCGGCTTTTCCGTTCTCTACGCAATAGACAGTAAGGAAGAAGATTTCGTCACCATTTTGAACGATTTTTTCTACGAATCCAACGTCAATAACGCTTACGCGCGCTTTGCGAAAGAACTTCTCGTGCCCTTCAAAAAAGAAGTCCTTGTTGCCGCAAACGCCATGATAAACGCTAAGGAAAGCGACTATATCGTCCGTGAACAGCCCGTCGCTAAAAAGAACCTTTTATCCGACGACGATATCGTGACTATCAAGAACCATCTCGAACAGAGTAAGGGCATTATTTTGCAGTACAGGATAGAGCCCGCTTTAAAGTCCGAACTCATCACGCTTTACGACAATTTCGCTTCTTCTTTATACGAAACGGAACCCGAAAGGATAAAGTGCGCTTTTCTCGGCTATAAATACGGTAT
>CACXHH010000052.1 GCA_902767455.1 uncultured Eubacteriales bacterium | reverse complement strand
GAGTATTCTGCATAAAAAACGAATTTAACGCCGTCTGACCGCCATATAGATTTGTCTTTGAGCGGCTTCCTAACCGCTTTATTGGCTCTCAAAAAAACTATTGATGGGGTATGTTACTCTTAATTATTATTCTTCGACGAGAGCCGTAGGTCGTATTTATTTCGACCGTGAACGTTTCACGACCTCTAAGCCCTAACGACTTTTTCGCGTAAACGAAAAAGCGTTAATCAGAAGATTGATTTGCCGATGTGTCGGTAGAATTATCTTCTTCAACCGTTTTTTCGACGACGGTGTAGACGGTTTTGCCGTCAGCCGTCGTTTTTTCTGTCGTTAAACCGTCGGCAAGGAAGTTGGTGTTTGCGCCTTCTGCGTAGCAATTTTCGGGGTTGAAACCGTAAAAGGTCCCGCCGTTTACCGTTATTTTAGACTTTCCGTCGCGATAGCTTTGATCGTAACAGTTCAAAACGTAGTCGTCGGGGCGGGCGGCGCTGTATTTCTGAACGACCGAATACGTTCCGCCGTTCACCTTAAGCTCGCCGTCGTAAACGTAGACTGCGTGGATGTTGCCGACGAACGTTCCGCTTTCGATAACGCACTTTCCGCCGTCGGTAACGGTAACGCAGAAGCAGTCGTTGTCTTTGGCGATAAGCGAGCCGTTTCCCGTGATTTTAAGGCTTCCGCTCACCGTGATAAGCGCCCAGCGATAAATATCCTGATCCCAGATATCCTGTTCGTTAGATATTTTGTGACCGTTTAAGTCGAGCGTAACGTTTTTACCGGTGACCTTTATATCGTCCGTCACGACGATATCGTCGCAAAGGACGACGTAGGCGTCGTCGATACCGACGGCGGCGTCAAGCGAATTATAGTTGCACACGGCAAAACCCGTTTTTCCGCGTTTGCCGTGCATACCGCGTTCGCCTTTATCGCCTTTTTCACCCTTTTCGCCGCGCTCGCCCGCAGAACCTTGCTCTCCGCGTTCACCTTTGTCACCTTTTTCGCCGCGTTCTCCTTTGTCACCCTTGTCACCTTTTTCGCCGCGTTCGCCTTTGTCACCTTTTTCGCCCTTTTCGCCGCGTTCTCCTTTGTCGCCCTTATCACCTTTTTCGCCGCGTTCACCGGGTAAACCGCGTTCGCCGCGATCTCCCTTTTCGCCTTTGATGGAGGCGAGCCACTCGTCGTAGTTAAGGGTATTCCCCGAGCCGTTCGCGCCGTTTGCGTAGGCGTCGTAAACTTCTGCGGCAAAAGCCGAGCCGCTTGACGAATCGGAATTTTCTTTTCCGTTATTGCACGCGCTCAGCCCGAAAGCGGCGGAGCACGATACGAGCGCGCATAAGCTTACCGTAATGATATTTTTAAATTTCATCGTTATTTCTCCTTTTGAAGATAGCTTCAATAATAAAATGCGCTTTACACGCCACTTTTATGCGCTTCGGCATTTTTTTGACGGGCGACGTACGTTTACGCGCATATATAAATGATAAAGTTTCTTTTTAAGTTTTTTAAAATGTCGACAAACCTTTTAAAAAGTGTTGCAAATAAATTTGACCTATGCTAAAATACATAGGCAATAATTACAAAGGGAGGTATTGCTGTTAATATAGACGCGCTCGCAGACCTGAAAACGTAAAATGCGGAAGAAAAGGGCGACGGACGCGCGATATCGCAGACAATAACTTATGCAAATTTCAACGATACTCTATCTCGTTATCGTCTTTGCCGTCCTTTTGGGGCTTGGCTTTGCCGCGCTCAACTTCTTCGGCGTCAAGAAGCTTTCCGAAGGTACCGACAAGATGAAAAAGACCGCCGCGGCGATCCGTCTCGGCGCTAACACGTTCGTTATGTACGAACTCCGTATTATCGCCATAGTCGCGGCGATAGTCGCCGTCGTTTTAGGCATACTCGTTTCATGGCAGGCGGGCGTTGCCTTTCTCGTAGGCGCCGTAATGAGCGAATGCGCCGGTTTCGTCGGCATGAAGATCGCAACTTACGCCAACGTCCGCGTTACCAACGCCGCAAGGGAAACCAAGCATATCGGCAAAACGCTTAAAGTCGCTTTCCGCGGCGGCTCCGTAATGGGGCTTTGCGTTGCCGGCTTTGCGCTTCTCGGCGCGATAATCGTCTATCTCGTTTTCGGGCTTGCGCTCGACCAGATAAGCATTTCCGCAGACAGCACAGTTCCGCTCGCGACCAACTTTATCGGTCTTAAAACG
>CACXHH010000051.1 GCA_902767455.1 uncultured Eubacteriales bacterium | reverse complement strand
GAGTATTCTGCATAAAAAACGAATTTAACGCCGTCTGACCGCCATATAGATTTGTCTTTGAGCGGCTTCCTAACCGCTTTATTGGCTTTCAAAAAAACTATTGATGGGGTATGATACTCTTAACGTTTTTTTTATAGGCGCGGTCATCCTTTAGTCGGATAAAAAAGCCCGCCGCGTTTTGCGAAACGCGGCGGGCAAAGGTTTTTCGATAGGGATTTCTTAACTGCGTTTACACGGAAAAATCATCTCCGTAATACAGTTTATACGAATTCGCATACATTGCGATATTGAAGGAATTAAGCCCCATATACGCTTCCGCGGCGCCTATGCCGGCGGGATCGCGAACGGTAACCACGAGCGCGTCGTTACAGTAAAAATAATAGTCCGTTCTGTCGCGCACGACCGCGAGCTTCAACGTGTTTCCTTTCTGATACATATTCGCCGACGGAATAGTATACTCGCAAGACGTCCAGCCGTAAGTTTCGTAACCGTCAAACACGGCGTAGCCGAAGCCGCAGCCCGTCATCACGTTAGAATACCCGTACGCGTCAACGTAAAAGAACACTCCTTTATCGTTTAAAGTGGCGACTTTTATACCGAATTTGCCGTAAACTTCGCCGTTGTATACTCCGCTCGCACCGACGTTTACTTCCATTTTAAGCCTTGGCGAACGGCTTTCGTACATATACAGCTCGTTGGCTATCCCGTTTACGCCCGACATCGCGACTTGCGCGGACTCCGTACCGTCGTCACGCGAAAGATCCCAAACGGCGGAAGCTTTAAGGTTAGAAGCGTCGCCCATCGTAAGCCCGTACTGCGGATATTCGCTTTTTACGAGCTCGCCGCCGCTTAACGTCATAAACGAATAAGGCTTATCTTCTTTGGCGCCAAGCTCGGAATAAACGGCTTTTTGCGCGTGAACGTTGGCGTTCGTGAGCGAAAACGCGAGAGATAATTCTTCGCTGTTAAAGCCCGTTTTAATAGTCGCTTCGATCTCGTAGCCGCGGGCTTTTCCGCCGTCGTATTTATAGATTATATCGGAGCTACCGAAATCCGAACGGACAAAACCGACGCCGTTAAAACGGCCAAACAGCGCGTTTCCGTCTGCCGTAACGGTCATTTTAAGCGTTTCCGCCGAATAAGAGTTTGCGCGTTCTTTCTTTGCGACGATAACTTCAACGGCGTCGGAAGCGGTCACGTATTCGTCGAACACGGTCGCTTTGACGGTAAGCGTATCGCCGGCTACGGAAAAGTTCCAGTAAGAGTTCGCGCTCGAACCGTCCGCAACGCAGGAAAGTCTTACTCCGTTTTCTTCAAGCTCTTCGCTCGTAGGAGCGGTCGCCCCGAGTTTTATGGTGGCGGGGTTTATGGGCGTTTTCAGCGCGTCTTTAACGTAGTACCCCATTAAATTGCCGAGTTTTATTTCGGAAATGGCGTCGAAATGCTTTCTGTCAAGATCGTCGCGATTGTAAGTAAGTCCGCAGGCGCGAGCGTCGATATAGTAGTTCTTGTCGTCGCTTTCGGCGTAAGTTCTTTTGGCTTCGTTGACCGCGCCGTAGCCGATATAATACTGCGGAACGGCAACGTCGGTAAACGAAAACCCTTCGCCGGCGCGCGCTCCGTAACGCGATTTTATCGCCGAAGCAAATTCCGTCAACGCGTCGAGATACGCTTTTTTACCAAAGGACGCATCGCCTTCGCCGTGAACGAAGCACATTCCGTCTATCTCGTAATCGCCTTCGACGAGCGAAAGACTTTCGTCGAAGAATGCTATCATCTGCTCGTAATAATCTCCGCCTACGCACATTCCGTGGCGGAAGCTTCCGTCCGTGGCGGCGTATTTGACGATATAAGTGGTATCGAGCGGATAGTTGAACGACATATATTCCGCAAGCCCGAGTTCGGGGCCTATCCTTCCGCCCGGGGTAGAAACGTGATGCAAGAAGCCCTGACCGATCGTTGCGGTCACGAACCCGTTTGAAACGCGGTTTACGGTGTTTCTCCCCGAAGCTATTTTATAGGCTATCTTCACGTTGTCGTAGCCGCGTTCGTATTCGGCGTACTTTTCGGAAGTGACGTTGGTAGAATTATCGGTATCGCGAAGCTTATACGCGGGAGAATACCCCGCGCAGTTTATCCCGCCGGCGAGAAATATAACTCTGTTCTT
>CACXHH010000050.1 GCA_902767455.1 uncultured Eubacteriales bacterium | reverse complement strand
CCCGCAGAAGAAGCGACGGAAGAAGCTGTCGAAGCGCCCGTCGAAGAAGCGACGGAAGAAGCTGTCGAAGCGCCCGCAGAAGAAGCGACGGAAGAAGTTACCGAAGCGCCCGTCGAAGAAGCGGCGGAAGAAGTTACCGAAGCGCCCGTCGAAGAAAAATCGGCGTTCAAGCTCGTTCCGCCCGCGAACAACGAAGAGTTGATGGCGAACATGTGCGCCAAGCGCGGCAGAAAGCTCATCTACGCGCCAAAAGAAGTGATATACGAAAACACCTTCAAAGTTCTCGGCACGGACAAAAAGAACGAAGAAGGGTTAAAGTGCAAAGATATAATCGACGCGCTCATTAAAGCGGGCGACAAGATAGGATACTTACAGAAATACGACGGACTGAAAGCTTCCGAGATAAAGGAAGAATACGAAAACGACGTCGTTTACGAATACGCCGAACAGGAATTCAAAAAATCGGGACTTATACTTGATAACGGAAAGATAAAAGTTTACGTTTACGACTGGGACGGCAAAGCGTGCCACCACGTAGGTTACGTAGACGAAACCGAAGCCGCCGACCTTATCCCCTACCTTACCGACAGAGAAGATTATTCGTTCGGCTTGAACGCCATAATCACCGGCGGCAAGGGCAAAAAGGTCACGAAAGACCCCGATACGGGCAAGATAACCGTTGAAAAGATAAAAGACGGAGTTATCGGGCTCGAACTCGACGTAAATATACTCAAAAGAAAAGACTGATCGAAAAGACGACTTAAAACGCGTCCGACGACACCGTCGGTTGCGTTTTTGCATTGAACGAAACGGGGCGGCAAAAAGCCGCCGAATACAGGTAAAATATGTTACAGCTTAAAAACATCGTAAAAATTTACGGCGAAGGTACCGCCATGCCGGTAAAGGCGTTAAAGGGCGTATCTCTCGAGTTCGGCGAAGCCGAATTCGTTTCGGTGCTCGGGCAATCGGGCTGCGGAAAGACGACCATGCTCAACATCATCGGCGGGCTCGACCGTTACACCGAAGGCGATCTCATCATCGACGGGGTTTCGACCAAGGACTACACCGACCGCGACTGGGACGCCTACCGTAACCACTCGGTCGGCTTCATCTTCCAGAGCTACAACCTTATCCCCCACCAGACGGTGATAAAGAACGTAGAGCTTGCGCTCACGCTTTCGGGCATAGACAAGGAAACGCGAAAAGAACGCGCATTGGAAGCTTTGAAGCTCGTGGGGCTCGAAGAACAGGTCAACAAACTCCCCAACCAGCTTTCCGGCGGGCAGATGCAAAGGGTGGCTATTGCAAGGGCTATCGTGAACGATCCCGAGATCATACTCGCCGACGAGCCTACGGGCGCGTTAGACAGCGAAACGAGCGTTCAGGTAATGGAAATACTTAAAGACCTGTCGCGCGACAGACTCGTAGTAATGGTCACGCATAACTCCGAGCTTGCCGAAAAATATTCGACGAGAATAGTGACGTTATCCGACGGGCTCATCGTCGGCGACACTCATAATTCTTCCGAAAAGGCGGTCGAACGTAACGCCGAAAAAGAAGAAGCGGCGCCGAGAAAGAAAAAAGACAAAAACGCCAAAAAGCCGTCTATGAGCTTATTAACGGCGTTTTCGTTAAGTCTTAACAACCTTTTCACCAAAAAGGGAAGGACTATACTGACGGCGTTTGCCGGAAGCATCGGCATTATCGGGATAGCGCTGATTTTATCGCTTTCGGCGGGGTTCAACGCGTATATCGACAATATCCAGCGCGATACGCTGAGCAACTACCCCGTATCGATAACGACCACTTCTTACGACTATACGACCGCCATAGCGACTCTGTTCGGTAACGCCGAAAGGAAGGAAGAAAACTATCCGAAGACACAGACGGTCACGAGTCAGGACACGATTGAAAATCTCGTTACCGGATTTTTCGGTTCGCTCGGTACGAACGACCTTAAATCTTTCAAAAAATATCTCGACGGGCACCGCAACGACGAAGCGATAAGCGCGATACAGTATTCGTACAACATGGGATTAAAGCTCTATCATGACGACGGAAACGTTCAAAGAAGGCTCTCCCCCGTAGAACTTCCCGACGCCGCGCTCGTGTTCCCTTCGGGCGGAAACATTTTCAGAAACTACTACAACGAGTTCGGCAGGCTTATGAACCAGCAGGGCGTTATCTCGGAAATGATAGATAACCAAAGCCTGCTCGAAAAGCAGTACGACGTGCTAAAAGGCGGCTGGCCGAAATCGGCTGACGAAATGGTGCTCGTAATCGACTCTTACAACCAGCTCAGCGACATGAACTTGTATATGCTCGGGCTGATGAACGATTCGGATATAGCGTACGTTTTCCAGAAGATAATGCTCGACTTATCCGACGACACGAAGAACCTTTCCGACGAAGAAAAGGACAAGATAATCAGGCAAAACCTGACGGATATGGGGCTTACGCAGACCATTCGTTCAAAAAAGACGTATTCCTTCGACGAGCTTATGGCGCTCGAATACGATATACTTATTCCGACCGAAACGTATAAGAAAACGGGTGAAATAAAAACGGTTTTCGCCGCTAACGGCGAAGACGAAGTCGAGTTCCCGATATGGACGGCTATGGAAAAAGACGAGATCGTAAGTTATATAAAGGAAGCCGATAACGACAAGCCGATAACGCTCGGCGGAACGAAGCTTAAAATAAGCGGTATAGTCCGTCTTAAAGAAACGGCGACTTCGGGCTCGCTCACCACTCCGCTTTGCTATACGCCGGAGCTTACCAAACTGTTGATGGAAAAATCGGGAAACGCCGAAATAGTCAGACAGCATCAGAATCAGAACTATTATGACGGCACGGTGTACAGCGTTCTTAACGAATATATACCCGTAGACGCGGATACCAACGATCGAAAATGGGGACCGATCGACGAGTCGACTTACGACACGATAACTTCCACGCTCGGGATAATAGACCCCGAAACGCCGAGAGCCATTTACATTTACCCCGCAAGCTTCGAAGCCAAAGATAAGATCGTAAAACTCATCGACGATTACAACGCCACTCACAGCGATATCGAAAAGATAAAATACACCGACTATATCGGGCTTATGATGAGTTCGATAACGACGATAATCAACGCCGTAACTTACGTTCTCATCGCCTTCGTTTCGATATCTTTGATAGTTTCTTCGATAATGATAAGCGTAATAACGCATATTTCCGTACTCGAAAGGACGAAGGAGATAGGCGTGCTCCGTTCGATAGGCGCTTCAAAACGCGATATATCTCACGTCTTCAACGCGGAAACGGCTATCATCGGGTTTACTTCGGGCATACTCGGGATCATTCTGACGCTTTTGCTCGATATACCGATAAGCATAGTCATACACGAGCTTGCAGGGCTTGCAAACATAGCCACCCTGCCCGTGTGGGGCGGCGTAGCGCTCGTAGTTATCTCGGTGCTTTTAACCGTCATCGCGGGACTTATCCCCGCAAGAAAAGCTTCAAAGCAAGACCCTGTGGTAGCTTTGAGAAGCGAGTAGTTAATAATCCGTTCGGTCGATTTATTGCGACCGAACGGATTTTTTAAACGGCAAAAAAATCCGCTTCGGAAATAAATTCTAACCGAAGCGGATTTTCGTTATTAAATTATTCTGCGCCTGCGTGTAAATATTACCGCGGCAAGCGCCGTGAGTAAAACGGTTATCAGCGCGCCCGCGGTGACGTTACCGCCGCACCCGCCGCTCTTGGTTTCCTGCGAAGGTTTTGACGACTGTTTTTGGCTCGAATACGGCGATAACGGGCTTATATCCGCGCTTTCGGGGTCGTAAACGGAAGCCGAACCTTCTTCGGAAGATGAAATATCGGCGCTTTGAGAAGACGAGTTATCGAGCTCGTCGGTTTTGACTTCGAGAGCTTTGACAGCCGAGTTATAGGCGTTTACGGCGTTTTTACACTCGCTTTCGGAGATACTCTGCGCGGCGGCGACGGAAGCCAAAAGCGCCGTCGCTTCGTTGAACGCCGCAACGCTTTGAGCGGTAAACAAGCCGAGATCTATCGTTTCGGAATCTTTTAAAGCCCGATAAACTTCTTGGAGCGCTTCGTTCACGACTGCGTTTTCTCTTATTTCGCAGTCGTCGAAGATAAGTTCGCCTTCAGCGATAAAGCCGAGCGCGTATACGCCCGCCGTCTTTACTTCGAAGGTTATCTTTGCGCTTGCGTAGCCGAAAAGGGAAGAAACGTCTCTCTTTTTCAGAACGGTCACGCCGAAATCGTCGGTGACGTTCGTACGCGCTTCAGGCTTACCGAAAAAGATATATCCACCTTCCGCGCCGACGCAATTTGCGCTGAACGTGTACACGCCCGTTTCAAGGTAAAGCCCTTGCCAAAGCGCGCCGCCGTGAACGAGAGCGGCGTAATCGGCGACGATCAGTTTGCAATCGTCCACACTCGTCGTGACGGTCTTTTCGCCGCGTTTTACCGTAGACGCCGCTCCGCCGAGATATGTGAACGTCCAGTTGGTGAGCCCGGACGTGAAATCCTTTTCTTCCTTAAAACGAAAATCTCTTTCAAAACTTGCGTTAACGAAACTATCCGCGCACTTATACGGGTAATTCGTGATAAAGTTTGTGGCGTAAACTCTGACCGACGGAACTCGCGCCCACGAAAGATCGCAGTAGTTTCCCGGATAGTCGTTGTTATACATATAGATATCGAACACGGGCGAAAAATCGTTCTGCTCGTTGAAGTTATAAGTCGAAAAAGCGCTTGTACCGTAGAAGGGGTTATCCGGCCACGAACCTATCGCCTGATGCCCGGAAATATAGTTGTCGTGAACAACGAGATTGCGTATCGATACTTTTTCAAGGTCGGAAGACGCGCTGCCCCAGGCTATGAACACGAGTCCCAGCCCGCCCCACATATTATTATATTCTATCTGAATGTTTTTGATCGTTCTGTCGGCGGTGCTATCGCTCTCGTTCCACCAGAAGCTCCTTCTCGGATCTTCGGGCGTATCTATGAGAGTTATGGCGTCGTCGTTTGAATAAAGGTAATTTCTCGTGACGTAAACGTTATGCGCCGAAGCTAAGCCCAGCCCGTCGGAGTTGGCGCAGGAAGCGTCCTTTTCGGTGACGTTCATTATCGCCATATTCTCGCAGTAAGTCGTGGTTATATGCCAGTTATTCGTGTGAAGGATAGTTATATCCGAAACTTCTACGTTCTTACAGTTGTTTATATATATCGGCGCTATATGGATTATATTGGCGCAGTTTTTGCCTCTGTTCGGATCGGTGACGGCTACGCTGTCGAGTTCGTTCATACCCCAGTCGGCAAGGCGAACGGTGCCGCCGCCCGTTATGCGGACATTGGTAGCGTCCTTCATAAGAATCAGCGGCTCGTTGACATTGCAGGCATGCGGCCACATGGAGTCGGAAACGTAATCGTGCCCGAAAAGAACTTTATATTTGTAGTCTTCCGCGCGCGGGGACTGCCAGATCGTGGCGCCGGTTTCTATGCGAAGCTCGACGTTATCCTTAATTCTCAAAGCCGTGGCGATATATCTTTTTCCGCCTTCGACGGTCGTATCTCCCGGAATTATCACCGTACCGCCGCCTGAAGAACTTACGAAATCTATAGCCGTCTGTATCGCGGCGGTATCGTCGGTATAGCCGTCGCCCACGGCGTTATACGGCGACGAAGTGATTTTCACGGCGAGGTCGGGAAGAGTAAACTCGTAAGGGTTGACGACGAAATCACGGTAGTTCGTTATTCTGAAAGGCGAAGAAATTTTCGTGTAGCCCGTCGTCGCGATGAACGACTGACCGAGTCTCGATATTCCCCTGCCGTCTTCGAGCGGAAAGCTCGCGGCGAAGCTGCCGTCCGAAGCGACGTGAGCGGTGGTAATTATCTCGAGCCCCGCGTCTATGACGTTTTCGGCGTAGTTGCTCATCGGGGTAACGTAAACAGTCACAGTCTTTCCCGTATGCGCCGATTTGACCTTGCCCGTGACGGTTACCATGCCGCTCGACTTATCCGCCACGCACGAAGTTATTGCGCCGGCGTAATCGTAAAAGGCTTCTTCTCTCTCAAAAGAGATGAAATCTACGGCAACGCTCCCGCTTGATGCACCGTTTAAGGTAAAAGCTACCTGAGTTATATATCCCCTCGGCGCAAAAGACGAAAAGTTTATAAGATAGGTATTGAAATCGTCGTTTCCTTTAAGCGCTACGGTTTTCGAGTAAGCGGTGGTTGACGCGTCGGTTCTTACGGTGACCGTAACGCTGTCTGCCGAAGACGAGTTTTTAAGACGAGTCATAACGGAGTTTCTCACGCTCATATCGGCGCAGTAAGGTCCTAAATCGCGCTGGTTGTCGTTTACGGTGAGCGTCGCGCCATCTTCAAAAATATCGAACACGGCGCATCCGTCAGAATATCCGACGCTTCCGCCCGAAACGGTAAGAGCCGTTAAAGAAGCTTCGTCGGTAAATTCGAGATCCATATACCCGAGCTCAAAAGGGTTTACGCCCGAAGACGAAGTCGAAAAATCTTTTATCGAAACGTTGTGCCCCCAGTTGCCTATAAAAACGGGCCTATCTTTAAGTTCGTAGCCGTGCAGATGGTGAATGACGTTGCACACGTACCCGTCGACGATGACTACGATATATCTTTCGCTGAAATATATTCTGACGTCAAACCACTTATCGGTATCAAGCCAGCCTTCGACGTAAGAACTTGTGAGAACATACTTGGCTTCGGTGACGTTGCTCGCAGCGTTGCCGTCCATAATGATGATTCGGGAAGCGTTCCAGTAGTTCATAAACCTGAACCCGAGATATTTTTCGGGTGCCAGAGCTATATACGCCGTGACGTGCGCGGTGTCGTCGCCGTTCCAGTCGGTATTCGGGCGGAAGGAAAATTTTATCATGTCCGAATTTTTAGTAGTGCCCGAATAATAAAGGTTTTTTACGTCCCATACGTCGCCGTTGGCGGTATAGACGGTATCGCCTTTTTCGTCTGCCGCCGAATAGTCGCCGAAAGTCTCTTCCGCGCCGTTTCTCTTTGAGAAAATAATATCTTTTATAGACGGAGCGCAACCCCACGAGCTGAAACGGCAGGTCGTGTCGCTCACGTCGAACTTATCGAGATTTATCCCCGTGGAGATTCGGACGTCGTCTACATACACCTCGAACGCCGTCGAATTGAAAACCAACCTGAAGTTATACCATTTATAGGTGTTGCTCCACTTTCCGCCGCCGTTGTCGGCGTAGTTTACTGCGTCTTTTATAAACGTTTCGTTCCCGTTCTTATCGAAGCGGACTATGCGAATCGCCTTCCAGTAGTTCATTATCTTAAAACCGATAAAGTCTTCCCCTGCGTCGACGTAGAAAGTAAGGTGAGCCTCTACATCCCCGTTCCAGCTTCCGTTTGCGCGCATGGAAAAACTTATCTGATCGTTTTCGCCCGTGCTCGACGAGTATTCGAGAGTTTGCACGCTCCAAAGGTCGTTGCTGTTTGCCGAATAGACGGAGCTACCGCTCTCGGCACCGACGGAATAACCCGTCCATACGCCCTCTTCGCCAAAAGCCGATCTGACGTTTGCAGAAACGACCGCAAGAGCGATTGCCGCTACTGCCGTAGTTAAAACGATAAATATAAGAAGTTTTCTTTTCGTTACGCTCATAAATAATCCCTGCCAGATATATTTTGAATAGTTTCGCGACGTTTACCCGCCGCGGTAAAAGGTCTTGAAACTGTTAAACGGTTATATGAAACGCGCCCGTTACTTTTTTCGCGTAACGGGCGGCGTGTTCGTTACTTTTGATTATGCGTTGAATTTGCGTTTTTTAATTATGACGGCGGCAAGAGCCACGAGGACCGTTGCCATTATCGCCGCGGGAGCGGCAAGGTTGGAACCACAGGAAGATCTCGCCGAAACGGTATCTTTTTCTTCGACGTACTCTTTTCCGTTGACGGTCACGGTAGCGGTATAGCGCTTGCCGTTATCGGTTTTTTCAGCGGTCACGATCGCGTTGACATTTTCGGTGGTACCGTCTGTTTTGCATGTCGCCGTTGCGGTGACGGTGTAGCCCGAGCTCGTCTTCGTCCACTCGAAGGTCACTTCGTAGTCATGCCCGAGAGCTTCGGTAACGGTAGCTTCGATAGTCGTCTCCGTTTCGCCGTTTGCGTCGGCGAAATATTTCTTGCATACTTCGCAGTACCAGTATTCGATATTGCCTGCTTCCGCACAGGTTGCGGCAGTTGCTTCAACGTGTGTCATATCGTGGCCGAGAGCTTCGGTAGGCTGTTGAGCGACGATAACTTCACCGCATTCAGAGCAGTGTGAGCCTTCGGTAAGACCGGCTAAAGTGCAAGTGGCGGCGACGGCGTCGTCTGTCACGGGTTTATGAACGGACGAAAACTGAGTTTTTGATAACTTGATATCCTTGATGGAAGTCGCTTCGCCCCAGTCGGAGAAAAAGCATGAAAGGTTCTTGAACTCTACTTCGTAATCGGTACACGAATACGCGAGCAGGTCGCCGTTGACGTATACGAGAAGCGCTTTGGGCGCAAACCGGAATTCAACGTTATACCAAACGTCGTAACCCGTCCAGGAGTCAGTCTTGACGGGATAATTGACGACGGTTATATCTGCGAGATTCACGCTGAAATCGGCGTTAAACATATGGATAAACAGCGCTTTCCAGTAATTCTGGAACTCTATACGGAAGCCGATATCGCCCGTCGAAAGCGAGAATGAAAGGTTTGCGGTCACGTCGTTGTTCCACGTCGCGTTAGGTCTGAAAGCAAATTCAACGGTATTGACGTCGCCCATATCGCCTTTATAATAAAGGAGAGTAAAGGCTACGCTGTCAGCAGTGTAGACGCTTTCGCTTGATTGGGTCTGTTCGTTGTAGTTGCCAAAATACGTTTCGCCGTAATTGCCGTACCAGCCTGCGGGCGCGGCGTCCGTTAAGAGCCTGAAGCCTTTGACGGAAGGCACGCAGCCCCAGGACGAAAAGTAAATGTTAATAGCTTTCGTGAAATCGAAACCATAGTCCGCGCCTGTGGAGAATACTCTTACGTCGTCGCAGTAGACGGAGATCATTCCGCTTTCAAAGCGAATATCGAATTTATACCAGTTCGCTTCGTTGTTCCAGCCGTTGACCTTGGCGACGTAGTTTGCCAAGTTGATCTGCGTTTCGTCGCCGCCGTTCGCGGAGGTATACAGAATGATAGCCTTCCAGTAATGCTGTATGGCAAATCTTAAAGTCTGTTCGCCGTTTGAAACGTAAAGAGATAAGTTCGCCGTATCGTCATGACATACGTTGCTCGGACGGAAGTAAAATTCCGCGCCCGTTACGCCTTCGGTCGAGCCCTTATAGTTGAGATACGCAAGAACACTCGAATAAGCGGTGAGAACGTTTTCCGTTCCTTCGGGTTTTTCTGCGTAGTAGCCGTATAAGCCTTCGGCAAGCGTGGAATTATAGAGCTTCATGCCTTTTACGGAAGGAAGTTCGCCCCACGTGGTGAATCCGTAACTTAAATTCTGGAAAGCGAAAGTGTTGGTGGCGCCCGAAGCGAATATCCTGTCGCCGTTGATATAGACGGCGATCGCCCCCGACTCAAACTGTATCTTTACATTGTACCATATATCGTAACCCGTCCAGCTATCCGTCTTTACGGGGTAGTTTCCCGAACCGAGATCGTGAGTCTGGTTGCCCTGCGCGTCGGTAAACGACACCAAAACCGCTTTCCAGTAGTTCAAGAAGGCTATTCTCAGAGCCGCAGAACCGTTGCTCAAAACGAAAGTTATATTAGCCGTGTCGCCCGCACATTCGGCGTTGGGACGGAAGGAAAACTCGAAAGTGTTTACGTCGCCCGCGGTGCCGATATAGTCGATATATCTTATCCACTGATTGTTGTTGCAGGTCGAATTGACGTTGTAAACGATATCGCCGTTTTCGGTGGTTCTGTCAACGTTGCCGTACCAGTCGGAAGCGACGGAGAACTTCATATCCTTTATCGACGGGATCTCGTTCCAGACGCTGAACAAAGCAGCTCCGTTTACGAACGTATAGCCCTGAGTGTTCTGAGCGGTGGCCGTGCCGCCGTCGACCGTTATAACGTACTGTTTTGCGTTGAATTCGACGGAAACGTCGTGCCACGCGTCGTAGCCGTTCCAGTTTCCGCCGCCGTTATCGGCGTAGTTGACCGCCGCAAGTATCTCGGAGGAAGAGCCGAAATCGTACGTGAAGTCGATGATAGCGACCGCGCGCCAGTAATAATATATTCTGAACGCGACGTA
Organism: uncultured Eubacteriales bacterium; assembly: GCA_902767455.1. Classification (GTDB taxonomy): domain Bacteria; phylum Bacillota; class Clostridia; order Christensenellales; family Borkfalkiaceae; genus UBA4636. The sequence goes on along the minus strand of CACXHH010000050.1, from coordinate 1,272 downwards.
GTGCGTTTTATCGCTCGTTCCGATATAAAAATAGAAATCGGACAAATCGCCGCCTCCCGCGTTGGGGCGGAACTTAAAGTCAATTTTGTTGTTCGCGCCTACGTCGCCTACGAGATCTAATCTCGAGCTGTTGGTGTTTGCGGTGTAAACCGTTTCGCCGTTTTCTTCGGTAGCGGTAAATCCGCCCGTCCATTGCGCGGTTTCTTCGGCGCTCGCCTTATTAGTAAAGCCGAGCGTCGCACAAGCCGCGAATACGAACGCGATCGAAAGCGCCGCTATCAGAATGCGTTTGATCGATTTTGTCATTGTTTTCTCTCCTTATTTTTTAAAATAGATTTCAGTCTTTCGTAGACTGCGTCTTCAACGGTTATTTTCCCGCGCGAGTAGGACGGGTAGTCGACGACTACGCGCTTATCGTCGAGCTTTGCGAGTTTTCTTGCCTTTTCGTCGCGCATATCGGGAATATCTTCGGGAACGCCGCCGTCAAGTATCGAACGGTAGGCAAGTATCCCGGGAAGAGCCATATCGAGAGCTTCGTATACGTCGATATAGTCGGCGTCGGGGTTTCCCTTTACGGCTTCGATGAACCAGTGCATGGTGTAGTAGTCGGAATCGTTGTGCCCGAACCCCGCCGCCTTGTCGGCAAGAGCGTCTTTCGGGGTGAGCTTTTCCGCCTTGCCGTCGCAGGAAACTTCCGTTTCGTCGAGAGACGCAAACAGCGTGAACATATCTCCGCCGCCCGTGTCCTCGCGCGCGCTTTCAACTCTGCCTTTCGTGCCGTACATCGAGTACCAGATAGAGTTCTTCGCAAGGTTGCCGTGAGCGGAACGAAGCACCGCCCCGTTCGAGAGCGTTATCATTTCTATACCGGCGGTGCCGCCTTTCGCGCCCATAATAGCCATTTTAGGAGAATACGGTATCTCGAACCCGCTTACCTTTACCGGGCGAAGCCCCGTGGCGTGAAGAATAGGACCTATCGAGTGAGTGCAGTAAAAGGTTGCGTACATATTATTGCGCCAGTGCGCGGGATCGCCCCGGGTTATCTCGGGCCATATCGGCAGACAGTTGTGGATATATTCGCCTTCGGCGTATTCCAGAGTTCCGAGCTTTCCGCTTTTATAAAGCTTTTTCATCTCGAGCGAAGCGGGCATATAACAGTAATTTTCGGCGTACGCGTAAATTTTTCCGCTGCGCTCCACCGCTTCGACGAGTTCGGCGGCTTCCTTCAGGGTGGCTACGGGAAGAACTTCGCTCAGGACGTGAAGCCCCTTG
>CACXHH010000049.1 GCA_902767455.1 uncultured Eubacteriales bacterium | reverse complement strand
GTTTGCACGCCCGTTTCGTATTCCCTGTTATATTATACGCTTTTTCACGCGCGCAAGTTTATTGACGTTATAATTATAGCCGAGTTTTCGGGCGGTTAAACGGTTATGCGACAAAAAAATAAAGGCGTTTGAATTATCCGACGTCCCGATCTTTTTTTTCGCCGTTTCCGTATAAAAAAGCTCGGAAAACCGAGCTTTTCAAAACCTTTCGCCCGAAAACGAAACTTACCGCGAAGTCGGGCGTAAAATTTACCGTTTATATTTTCAAGCGAACAACAGCGAATACAGTTTTTCTCTCAATCCGCCGTCTTCTTCGTACCCGAAAGTTCTTTTTTCCGAAAGTTTTCCGACAGAAATTGCTTTATTTTTATCGAGAAAAACTATCTCGTCGGCAAGATACAGCGCTTCGTCGACGCTGTGAGTCACGAAAACGCACGTTCTGCCGTAAGCCGCAACGAGAGCCGAAAAATCGTCCATGATCGACTTTTTCAGCCCCACGTCGAGCGAGTTGAACGGCTCGTCCATAAGCACCGTGTCGGCGGGATACGCAAACGCCCGAGCAAGAGATACGCGCTGTTTTTCGCCGCCCGAAAGATTATCGGCTATCTTGTCGGCGTAGTCGGTAAGCTTAGTCAGAGCGAGAACTTGGTCTATAAGATTTGCGACTTCCGTTTTATCTTTGACGGCGCCGCTCAAAGCGTAGGAAAGGTTTTCGCGCACGGTCATAAAAGGAATCAGCCTGTGTTCCTGAAAGACGTACGATATCTTTCCGAAGCCTTCGGCTCTGCCTTCATAGTCGACGATACCCGCTATCGAATTTAAAAGCGTAGTCTTTCCGACGCCGCTTTTACCTAAAACGGCAGTAACTTTTCTATCGGCAAACTCTATCGAAAATTTATCGAAAACGAAGTTATTGCCCCACTTCTTCGTTAAATCAACTATCTTTGCCATAAGCGTTTTCTCCCAAGAATATACCTTACGCCTTTGAGTGCGTATTCGAGCGCGACGCTCAATAAAACCGCAAAGACGGTCACGGCAAACAGCCTTGCCGTTTCCAGGTTTTCGTCGGCGATCTGAATAAGCCTGCCGAGAGTGACGTTGGACATGGCGAGCGCTTCCGCCGCGATGATGAGTTTTACGTTGAGCGACAAAACGCTTATACCGTCGGCGAACATTCTGTCGGCAACGAACGGAAGATACAGTTTTTTAACGACAGTCGCCCTTTTCACGCCGAACACTTCGGACATTTCCAAAAGCTTGGCGTCGCACGATTTTATCGCCGTCAGACACGACGAATATAACAGCGGAAATATCACGAGAAGCGAAACGACGATGGGGCTGTAAGTTTTACCGAACCAGAGAAGGCATAAAAATATTATGCTCATAGTGGGCGTTGCGCGCGCGACGACCACTATCGGGTAAAACAGCTTTTCAAAGAACGCTACGCTTGCCGAAAGCACGGCGAGTGCCACGCCGAGTGCCATAGCCGCGGCAAAGGACACGGCTATCTTCCATAAGCTTCCGAGAAGCGAAAGGTAAAACTCTCCGTCGCAAAGAAGTTCGCCCATCGAAGCGACGACGGCGTGCGGCATGGGAAATATGACGGCTTTGCCTATCGACAGCGCTATTATATACCATACGCCGACGAGCGCGAAAACGGTGATAATCGGCGCAAAGCCAAATATTTTACTTTTTTTATCCATCATTTAAATACTTTGCGCCCGAGTCGCTTTCGGCTCGGGCGTAGAAAACTCAATAATAAAAACCGTCGTCGGGAAGTTTTCCGCCGATAAACGCGGGCTTGTAATCGAGAATAGCCGTAAAATAGCTTTCGAGCGAAGCTTTTATCGACGAAGAAGCTTTACAGCCGAGATTGCAACGCGACAGTATCTCTTCGGTAAAATCTACCTGAAGGCTGCTTCCGAACTTCTGAATAACCTTCTTGACCTTCGCGGGGTTTTCAACGATATATTCGGGGTTTAAAGAAAGTTTCTTATAGAGCGCGGAATACAAAGCCTCGTTTTCGTAAACCTTTTTGCTTACGACCATACCCGCCTGCGTGAAGGTGTTTTCACCGACGAGCGCCGACCACTCCTTTTGTATATCCATAACTATCTTTACGCCGAGATTTTTGCACGCGGTGGTAACGACCGGCTCGCCCAAAATGGCGTAGTCGGCTTTGCCCTGCGCAAGCGTTTTCATTGCCGTAGGCGCGTCGGCAACGTAGTTGAGCGCGACTTTGCCGTTCGTCTTTTCTTCGGAATCTACGTATTCGACGCCGTTGCCGTCAAGAACTTTTTTGAAGGAAATATCGGGGGTAGCGCCCTGACCGATGGTGACGACGGTTTTGCCGATAAGGTCTTGCGCCGAGCTTAAATCTTCTTTGCCGACGAGATACAACACGCCGAAAACGTTTACCGACATAAGCTTTAAATCGGTTCCCTTATTGTAGAGCATGGCGGCGACGTTCACGGGCATAACGGCGCAATCGGCCGCGCCCGAAGCGTAGTAGTCGCGGATGTTTTCGGCGCCCGAGAGAACTTTATATTCTATCTCGTAGCCTTCGAGCTTGTTCACGCTGTCCATCACCGAAAAAAGCGCGAGCGTGGGCGCGCCGTCGGAAACGGCGATGACGAGTTTACCTTCCGATTTAGCGCAGCCGCTCGTCAGCGAAACAGCAAAAACAGAAGTCAGCGTAAGTAAAAGTGCAAGTAACTTTTTCATAGAGTTATATCTCCTTATAATTATTATCGTATTATAATTATTATCGTATTCGTAAAACGCGGGTATTGCCGCGGCTTTTAAATCTTTAAAGCGCTCGTTTATCGACTTATACGCCGACTTTTTACAAATCGCAATCGGTCACGGCGGATTTGACTTTTACGTTTTTGAGCCGACCGAGCTTGCCCGTGAGCGCCGAGAGCTCTTCGTTTGTCGCGCGGACGATAACGGAAATAACGAATACGCCGCGTTCCTTATCGGGAAGCCCCATGCGCCCGCAGATCATATCGCCGTACTCGGATAAAAGCTTGTTCACGATTTCGCTGACCGTGCGGTCGCGTTCTATTATGATGCCTATAACGCCTATTTTCATACGTAACCTTAAAAACAAAAAAACTTTCCGAGATACTCGGAAAGTAGCGCAGCGAAAATATCACGGTAAGTTCAAAGTCGTTACGGCGGAAAAAGCCCCGCGCGTAAAAAGCCGAACGCCGAAAAAATTGTCACTTACTCTCCGAATAACTCATCGATTGGGATACTTGCATTGTAACGCATATTCGCACAATTTGCAACTAAAAAAGGGGTCCCGTTTGATAATTCCGAGAAAAAACGGCGTAAAACCGTCAATAAAAATAAAAATGTGAAATAAATCAAATATTTATGTTTGCACTTATCGCGATTTAGGTGTATAATATAGGAAAGAATAATTTTTCGGAGGAAACATTATGGCATTAGTAACATCCAAAAAGATGTTTGAAATGGCTTACAAAAACGGCTATGCTATCGGCGCTTTCAACGTGAACAACATGGAAATCGTTCAGGCTATAACCGAAGCTTGCAAAGAAGAAAAGGCACCCGTTATTCTTCAGGTATCCAAGGGCGCGCGCGCTTACGCAAACCACACTTATCTCGTTAAGTTGGTAGAAGCCGCCGTTATCGAATGCCCCGAGATCCCCATCGTTCTGCACCTTGACCACGGTCCCGATTTCGCGACCTGCAAATCCTGCATCGACGGCGGTTTCACTTCCGTTATGATAGACTATTCGGGTTATTCTTTCGAAGAGAATATCGCCGAAACCAAAAAGGTCGTTGAATACGCTCACGATCACGGCGTAGTCGTAGAAGCCGAACTCGGCACTCTCGCGGGTATCGAAGACGAAGTTTCTCACGCGGTCGGTTCTTACACCAGACCTGAAGAAGTTATCGAATTTGCCGAAAGAACGGGTTGCGACTCGCTTGCTATCGCTATCGGCACCAGCCACGGCGCTTATAAGTTCAAACCCGAACAGTGCACCAGAAACGAAAAAGGCGTTCTCGTACCCCCACCCCTTCGTTTCGACATTTTAAAGGCTGTAAGCGAAAAGCTCCCCGGCTTCCCCATCGTTTTGCACGGTTCGTCTTCCGTTCCGCAGGAATACGTTAAGATGATCAACGAAAACGGCGGCAGAATGCCCGACGCGGTCGGCATCCCCGAAGAACAGCTCCGTGAAGCGGCTAAACTTTCCGTTTGCAAGATCAATATCGACTCCGATTTAAGACTTGCTTTAACGGGCACCATCCGTAAGTTCATGGCTGAACATCCCGACAAGTTTGACCCGAGAGAATATCTCAAACCCGCTCGCGCTAACGTCAAAGAAGTCGTTCGCCATAAACTTATCGACGTTCTCGGTTGCGCCGGCAAAGCTGACGAATGCAGATAATCAACTTTCAATAATAAAATCATCGCCTTCGCTCGAAAAGAGCGAAGGCGATTTTCGTTTGGCAAGTTATTTAATCAACCGACGGAAGATTACGCATGAACGTCGTCAGCGGTATGGTCGGGCGTTTTCTTTTTGTCGATAAGCCTATCCAAAAACGAATAAAATGCGGATAACAGCACTTCGAGTATAAGTTCCGCGCCCATCAGAACGAC
>CACXHH010000048.1 GCA_902767455.1 uncultured Eubacteriales bacterium | reverse complement strand
TAACCGCCGGCGGTTACCGTGTTGACTTTGTTAACGCCAAAAGTCATTATTATATAATTTGGCGTTTGCCGTGCAAACGCTTTGGTAGCGCGCTTACAAAAAACGTGTCCGCAAAAAGCGGACACGCACTTTTGGTCGAGGTGACGGGACTTGAACCCACGACCTCTTGGTCCCGAACCAAGCGCGCTACCAAACTGCGCTACACCTCGAAGTTCAGACGTGACTTTGTAATATATGCGGTTTCGGGATAACGTTTCCCGACAACGCACAAAATATTATAATACAAAAAAAAGAGTTTGTCAATATTTTTTTTGACAATTCGTCTTAAAAGATAATTATTTTTAGCGTTTGAAATCGTGTGACGGTTTTGCGCTTTCATTATCAAACTTCGATACGGCTTTTGTTTTTGATAAAGAGTTATAAATTCAAAAGACCGTTTTTTATTTCAGCGTTTTAAATTCTTGATTTTATTTTTAAAAATTGATATAATATCAAATTATTGACGGCAGTCGATCATCGTATTGCTACCGCCTTTAAATACTCAATATTTTATTTATAAAGGAGTTGTTTTCAATGAAAAGATTTACCTTAAAGCTTGTTTCTCTCATCTTGCTCGTAGCGGTGGCGACGTCGCTCGTAGCTTGCAACGGAACGGGCAAAAAATCGAGCTCGAAGTTCGAGTTTAACTACTGGAACGACTGCGCCGCTCTTAGTTCGCTCAAAGATTACGTCACCGACGTTACGAACGAAAAGTCGGAAAACTTTATCCCCGTAGAAGACAGGATAGCCGTTTTCGATATGGACGGCACGCTCTACGGCGAACTCTTCCCGACCTATCTCGAATATTTACTGTTCGTTTACAGATGCCTTGAAGACGAAACTTACGTTGCCGACGACGACGTTAAGTCTGTTGCCGAAACCATAGTTTACTGCGCCGAAAACGGCGGCTTCCCGAGCGATATGCCTATGCAGCATGCGTTAGGGCAGGCAAAGGTCTTTTCCGGGCTTACCGTCAAGGAATTTGAAGATTACGTCACCGAGTTTTTGAAACGCACGCCCGCGGGCTTTACTGGCATGACTTACGCCACGGCGTTTTATCTTCCGATGATAGAAGTTTTGTCTTATTTACAGACCAACGACTTCAAAACGTATATCGTAAGCGGTTCCGACAGATTTATCTGCCGCGCGCTGGCAAGTAAGCCTTGCAATATCCCTTACGAACAGATAATCGGTATGGACGTCAAGCTCGAAGCGAGCGGTCAGGAAGATATGGACAGCCTTGATTATCAGTTCAAAGCGACGGATAAAGTCGTAAGGACGGAAACGGTACTCGTCAAAAACCTTAAAACCAACAAGGTTTTGCAGATCACGCAAGAGATAGACAAACAGCCCGTTTTGTCCTTCGGCAACAGCTCGGGCGACGTAAGCATGCACGTTTACACCGTCACCGACAACAAGTACAGAAGCGAAGCTTATATGCTTATCGCTAACGACGAGATAAGAGATTACGGCAACGCCGAAAAGGCTGAAAAGCTCGGCGAACAGTGGAAAGAATACGGCTTCAACGTTATCTCGATGAAAGACGACTGGACGACTATTTACGGCTCTTCCGTTACGAAAACCGAATAAATAATACGAAAACCGAATAAACGTAAAGTCGTTCCGTTAAAAAACGGGCGACGAAATGCGGTATTTTAATCAAATTGTCGAGATTATCTTGACAATGGCAGAGTAAAGATATATAATTGTAACATATTATGGAGGTATAATATGCCGTTATTTAAAAACCTGGAACAATTCCAAAACGTTTCTCCCGCTCTTCAATGGGCAATTTTCATCGTCGGCTGTTTAGTTGCTATCGTTGCGGTCATCTCGATCGGTATTTCCATCTGGCTGTCAATAAAATACGTCGTTTACAACCGCAGAATGAACTCCGCAAACCTTAACGGTCGTGATGCCGCGCGTCGTATTCTCGACGATAACGGTCTGCAACACATCAAAGTTTCCGTCGTAGGCTCTCTCCTTTTCGGAAACAGCTACTCGCATTACTTCAAAAAAGTAAGGATCAGAAGACTTACCAACAAAAAAACCTCGATAACTTCTTTGGCGATAGGCGCCGAAAAAGCCGCTCTCGCCATTCTCGATAAAGAAGGCGACAAGGATATGAAGACGAGAATAGCGCTTACCCCGCTTATGTACTTCGGACCGTTCGCGTTTATTCCGCTCGTAGTTATCGG
>CACXHH010000047.1 GCA_902767455.1 uncultured Eubacteriales bacterium | reverse complement strand
GGAATATACCGTGCCCGCCGCGGTGTTGCTGCGTACGCCGAAGCCCGTGCCCGTAAATTGAGCAAGAAGAGCGGTATCGGCGCAGGTATACAAAAGAACGTTATCGAGATATATCTCGAACTTGTCGCCGTAATCGCATACCGTCATTCGGACGGTGACTTTATCGCCTACCGCCGCCGCGGTATATTTGTCTTTCCATATCTGCGGAGTGTCCGCGTCGGCAAGGTTGAAGCGTTTAATACGCGCCCACGTCCCGTTGGTGACTCTGTGTATTTCCATATAGCCGCCGGGGCTTATACCCGCCATAAGGTAGTACATACCCGCGCTCTGCACGGCGTAGTCGGCGCCTATCTGAATAATTCTGAACGCGACTTCGGCGCTTCCGACGCCGCTCGTCTTTTCGGTTTTCGTAACGGAAATGTCTATCGAGTAGCGACCTTCGCTGTTCCCGTGGTCGTCGAGTATCTTGACGACCGTGCCCGACGTCACGTAATTGCCGTTGCCGTCGGCGGTGATCCTTGCGTAAGGTTCTCTGAATCCCGCGTAAATAGTGAGCGTATCGCCTTCGACCTGAATATTGCCCGCGTCGACGGCGTTCGTAAACTCTTGGTCGTAATACCACCCCTTGAATATCATCTTCTTGGCGGAAGCGACCGTCGCGGGAAGATTAGCCGTCGTACCCTTGGCGTAGTTTATCGTATCGAGAACGGAGCCTTCGCTCATAAGAGTCAACGTGACGATCGACTGCGTCCATTTAGCGTACAGCGTTACGGCTTCGCCCGAAATTTCGGGAGCCGAAGTATTAACGGCGTTCGTCAAAGCTTGGTCGTAATACCAGCCGGCAAAAGCGTAGTTTTCCTTAGTCGGAGCGGCAACGGTCAGAGCGCCCGCGCCGTAAAGGACGGGAGAAACGGCAGAGCCGCCGTTAGTTTCAAACGAAACGGTGGTAAGCGGCGAGTGAGAAATAGTGAAGTCAAGCGTCTGAGCCGTATGGCGGAAGCCATAGCCTACACCTTTGTAACCGCTTATATCGTCATCGGTACCCGCAACGTCTACGTAGCGGAAGGCAAAATCGCCGTCGATATAAATTTCAAACGTTTCGCCGTAATCGACTACGGAAAGCGTAACGGTTATCTGTTCGCCGGTAGCCGTACCGTTATATTTCGCCTTCCACGCGGCGGGGAGATAGTCGAGCGCTATCGTGCTCCTGCGCTGTTCGCCGTTAGCGATAATACCAGTAAGGTGATATACGAGATTGTTGCCCGCGCAAAGCCCTACCTGCATCAAGCCGTTGCTCGTATATAAAGTGATGCCTATATATTTCGAGTTGTTGTAAGTGTCGTCGGCGCGGACTTCCTGCCTGAACGCTATACCCGTGGCGCCCTTATCGGTCTTGGAGAAAGTCATCGTCATATCGTAGCGGGTTGCCGGATATTCCGTTTCGCCGAGCACCGCGACGCACGCTTTCGCGATAAGCGAATACGTTCCGTCGCCGTTATCGGTGAGAGCCGAAGAAGTCGGGTATCTGAATCCCGCGTAAAGGGTAAGCTCTTTGCCGCTCAAAGCAAGTCCGTCGGGGTTTACTTTATTCGTAAATTCACGGTCGTAATACCAGCCCGTGAATATCCTGTTAGCCGCTATCGGCGTTACCGTCGGCAGGTTGGCGTGTGTGCCCGCGGTGTACGGGAAGGAACCGTAAACGGCGCCTTCGCTCATAAGCGTTACCGTCGCGTCGGGATCTTTCCACTTGGCGTAAAGCGTCACTTCTTCGCCCGAAATTTCGGGAGCCGAAGTATCGACCGCTTCGGTCAGAGCTTCGTCGTAATACCAGCCGACGAACGAATACCCGTCTTTCGTGGGCAGAGCGACGTTCAACGCGCCGAAGCCGTATTTGACGGGAGATATAGCCGAGCCGCCGTTAGTTTCAAACGAAACGGTGGTAAAATCGGCGTATTCCCAGTTGGCGAACACGGTGCCCGCCGCGGTGTTGCTGCGAACGCCGAAGCCCGTGCCCGTGAACTGATTAAGAAGAGCGGTATCGGCGCAGGTGTATAAAAGAACGTTATCGAGATATATCTCGAACTTGTCGCCGTAATCGCAAACGGTCATACGGACGGTCATCTTCTCGCCTACGACGGCGTTTTCGTATTTTTGTTTCCATATAGCGGGGGCGTCTGCAAGCTCGAAGCGTTTGATACGCGCCCATGCGCCGTCGGTTACTCTGTGTATCTCTACGTATCCGCCCGGGCTTACGCCTGCCATAAGGTAATACATACCCTTATCCTGTACTGCGTAATCGGCGCCGCTATGAGTTATTCTGAACGCGACTTCGGCGCTTCCGACGCCGCTCGTGGCGCTCGTTTTGGCAACGGAAACGTCTACCGAGAAGCGGCCTTCGCTATCCCCGTGATCGTCGAGCACTTTAACCACGGTACCCGTAGTGCTGAGAGAGCCGTCGGCGTTCTTTTCGGTGCGGTCGAGCGGCGGGATATTCGATTTGTCGTAAACGGCTACGAGATAAATTTCTTCCGTTCCGACGGTGATGGTCTCTTCGACGTCGGTAAGTTCCAAACCGTCGTAGCACCATTTAACGAACGGGCACTCGGCGTCTCTTATTATAAGCGGAGCGGGTTTTTCGAGTTCGGAAACGGTTATGACGTCGCCTTCGTGGCAGTTAAGCCGATTATAGTCGGTAGATTCGCCGTAGTAAAGATAAACGTAAACGACCTTATCCCATTTGGCGTAGATCGTCGTATCGGCGGTAAGAGTAAAGCTTTCGCCGAGCGCTTCGCCCGTATAATCTTCGCTCAGATACCAGCCCAAAAACTCGTAGCTGTATCTTATCGGGGTGGGAAGGCTCGTGACCGTGGCGCCTTCCTTTGCGACTTTTACGTCTTCGTAAACGCTTCCGCCGAAAGTTTCAAACGAGAGAAGGTAGAAATTCGGCGTCCATTTGGCGTAGACGGTCGTATCTTCGATTACGGAAAGGCTTTCGCCGAGCGCTTCGCCCGTATAATCTTCGTTTAAATACCAGCCCGCAAACTCGTAATCTTCGCGTTCGGGAACGGGGAGAGTTACGGGCGTGCCGTTGGTGTTCGTCGGCTCGTATTCGGTGCCGCCTAAAGTCACGAAGGTAACTACGAAAGCGTTTTCTTCCCATTTGGCGTAGACGGTAATGTCTTCGGTCGGAATAAAGCTTACGCCGAGCGCTTCGCCCGTATAATTATCGCTCAAATACCAGCCAAGGAACTTATATCCCGCCTTTTCGGGGGTGGAAAGCGCGATTGCCATACCCTTTTCGGTGGTGACTACGGGGTAGTATTCGGTACCGCCGAAAGTCTCGAAAGAAACGGTAAGACCTACGAAAGGCTCTTCTTCTGAAGCGCTTGCGGAACTTTCTTCGGAAGTATTCGCAGAGCCGCTTTCCGAGCCGTCCGTCACGCTTTCGGAAACACTTTCCGTAGTATCGTCGGAAGTTCCGTCTTTGGTTTTACAGCCGTAAAGGGCTAACGACGCGCACGTCGTAAAAACCAGAAGCATTATCAGGACGAGCAATTTACTTAACTTCATAATAATCTCCTTTTAAATTTATTGAAATCCGATGACCTTATTTATATAAGATAATCATTGGTTACGGAAATATTCGAGAAGACGGCGCCGCTGCCGCCGCCCCTTATGCCGAAGCGCGTGCCCGTCAAAGGCTTTCTTTCCTTGCACTCTATAAGAAGATTACCGTTGATATAGCACGAACTCTTATAGTTTTTGTACACGACTTTGAGATTGAACGTATCGACCGTGTTGAACGAATACGAAACGCGTTTGAGAACGCTCCAAACTCCGTCGTCTATCTTGCCGAGATAGACGTATCCGTCGGCGCTCAAAAGGAAGATATAGTAGCTTACGCCGCTTTCCCAGAACATGCTTTTGTACGTGCTGAGTCCGTACACGATGCCCGTGTCGTAGCCCTTTACCGTCTTTACGTCGCACGAAAACGTTCCGTACGGGAAGGAAGTTTCTTCACCGCATACGGCGAGCGAGTTGGTGCCCGTAACGGTAAAATCGTTGAATTCGCCGTTGCCTTTTGCTTGCGTGAAGCCGCCCGATACCGTCTTGAAATTGACCGTTTCGGAAGTATATTCGTATCTTGCGGAATCGTCGTAAGGCGTGTAAACGTAAGGCTCGTCGTATTCGATTATAGCGGGTTCCCAGTCTTCGCACGAAGGCGCATCTTCACCCGAAGACGAGTTTTGTGCCTGTTTCGGGGTTATGCTTCCCTGATAGCCGCCGTCGGGCGTCTTGACCTGCATGAACACCGTACCGACGGGAGCGGTAGTCGCGCCGCCGTCGTTTCTGAAGGCGGCGTTGTTTTTAGCCGTCGTTTGATTACAGCCGCAGGCAAAAAGCGCGCAGAAAGCGTACATCAAGGTAACGATGATTATTCTTACACTTTTCTTCATTTTTTTTCTCCTTTATTTAAAATATTGAAACGCTTATTGAAAAAGCGTTTTAAATCCTGATTGAACACGAATTAAAAATATCGCAAAAACGCATTTTACATATCTTGACGGTTCTTGACGGTTTTTGTTCGTTAAAAGCATAATAAAACAGCCTTTAACGGTTTTTTCTAAAAAAACGCCGTCCGTTTTTGCCTGAAAAGCCCTTCCGTTTTACCTTTTTGCGTTATTTTTTGCGCTTGTTTTGCCAAAAATGCGTATAATCGTGGATTTTTAATTCTTATTCTGCTATAATTATAATAACCGCACGCGGGTATGTGAATATATTATCAAATCAAAAAGATATGGAAAACACGCATTATGGAAAAATACACGACTTTCAAAAACATAGATAAAAGCGACATAGTGGCTTTTTCGGGGCTGTCGAAGGAAGTAAAGACTTCGGTAGTGCACAGCTCCATAAGAGTGCCGCTTCAGATAACGACTTTCGGGATAACCTATCCCGATCCCGAGTACGGTATAGAGAGAGTATCGGCGGGGTGTTTCGTGTTCGAGTACGTGCTGTCAGGCAAAGGCTACGTCATCAACAACGGCAAAAAATACGTCGTAAAGGGCGGGGACGCGTATATCATACACCCGCACGACACGTGCAAGTATTACAGCGATCCCGACGATCCGTATATGAAATACTGGATAAACTTTTCGAGCAATCTGTTTTTCGATATAATGAATGCGTACGGAATACACCAGCAGACGGTGTTTGAAAACGCAAATTTAAAAGAAGATTTCGAGAAGTTTTTCGAGCTTGACGGCGATCCGTGTTTCAACGAACATATCTATCCGCGCGCGAGCGCCATAATATTTGAAATGCTTATGAAGCTCGCCGAGAAAAACCGCGAAGTAAGGCGCGTGTCAGATCTCGCGCACGAAATAAAATTCATGCTGTCGACTTCGGTCAAAAAGCCGTTCTCTCTTGAAACACTGACCGAAAAATTCTTCTTGTCCGAATCGCAGATAATAAGGGAATTCAAAAAGTATTATCACGTAACGCCGTATAAGTATCTTCTCAACCTTCGTATCGACTACGCCAAAAACCTGCTCGACAATTCGGACATGACGGTAAAGGAGATAGCGGAGCTGTTGACCTTCTCCAACGAATACTATTTTTCAAATTACTTCAAACAACGAGTAGGGGTTTCCCCGAAAAATTACAGAAAAGAAAAACGTAATTCTTAACCGTAAAAATATATGATTTATCCGTCTTTACGCGTGAAAAAACCGCCCGCTTGCCGAATAATCGGCAAGCGGGCGGCGTTCGTTTATAATTATAGTGTTTTTAACGTCAGTTCTGTACGCCGCATATATCGCCCACAGAGCTTACGCCCGTGACTACGCCTTCGTTGACGTTCTTTTTAGACGCGTCGTTGACCTTTGATTTTTCGTGCGGGGGAACTTCGGAGCCTGCGCCGCTGTAACCCGCGATACCGCCGACGTTGCTGTAACCCGAAACTTTGCCGCGGTTTACGCACGCGTAGATCTCGGAAGAGTTGGTGTTCCAGCCGACGATGCCGCCGAACCCGCGCATGGAGTTACTGTTGGTCGAATCATTATCGACGAAGCACACGCGGCCGCCGTTCACGGAATTTTCCACGAGCGAAGTGGTCGTAGAGCCGACGATGCCGCCCGTAAAGTGGTCGCCGCTCACGTCACCGCCGTTCACGGCGTTTAAAACGTGCGTTCCCGAAAGCGTTTGTCCGGCTATTCCGCCGACGTAGCCTTCCGCGCCGAAAATATCGCCGAAGTTTGAGCAATCGGTAAGAACGGAACTCTTTGCGGCGATACCCGCGATCCCGCCTACGTAAACGGTGCCTACGACGGTGGCGTAGTTTACGCAATCGTCCATGGGCGAGCCTGCGCCGTCGTAACCGACGATGCCGCCGACGTTGCTGTACGCTTTGACCGCGCCGTAGTTTTCACAGCCGCTCACCGCCGAAACGTTGGTGTTCCAGCCGACCACGCCGCCGAAGCCTTTACGGGAATTGCTCGCGGTAGACTCGAGATTTTCGTCGAGATATACGTAGCCGTAGTTTACGCAATCGGTAACTTTTGTAGTTTCGGTACTGCCGACTACGCCGCCGACGAAGTAGTTGCCCTTTATAACGCCTTGGTTTTCGCAGGAAGTTACGTCAGCGCCGTTCTTGGTCTGCCCGAAACAGCCGCCGACGTAAGAATATCCGCTCACGGCGCCGTAGTTTTTGCAGTTATCAAGCTTTGCCAAACCGTAACCTACCACGCCGCCGACGGCGGTTTTACCGTTAATAACGCCGTAATTGTTGCAGTTTACGACGCGTGCGGCGCTGTGGCCCATTATTCCGCCTACGCGGGCGGCGCCCAAAGCGTTTATCGTGCCGTAAAAATTACAGTTTTCAAGTGTCGTAAGAGTGTCGCCGGTCGTGCCGATCACGCCGCCGACGTAGCCGTCGCCGCTTGATAGCGTAGCCGTTATATCGAAGCGCGCGGTTACGTTTTTGAGCGAGCCGCCGTTATTCAGGTAATACGCGACCGCGCCCGCTCTGTCGGACACTTTGCAGCTTCCGACGATTGTAAGGTCGTAAACGCTTCCCTTAACGCCCTCGAACAAGCCGAAGCCGCGCGTCTGTTCGCCGTAAAGTCCCGATATCGTGCGTCCGTTGCCGTTAAAGTCGCCCGTGAAGAATTTCCAGCTGTAATTGCTCGGGCTGTTGCGGTAGCATACGGGCGTCCATTTATATCCGCTAAGGTCTATATCGGCGATAAGGATATAATAGCCGCCGTAATCCTTCCCTGCCGAAAGCTTGGCAAGGTAGGCAAGCTGAGCGGCGGTAGCTATCTCGTAAGGCGAGTCTTCGGTGCCTTCGCCGCCGTTGAACGCGGAAGCTACGCTCGTTCCGTCCCAAACTGAAACTTCTCCCGTCGCCGTATAGTTTACGGTAAGCTCGGTATCGCGGCTTATAACGCCCTTAACGAAGGGAACGGAAGTATATCCGCCAACCTTCGGCGCGTTCACGAAGTAGTTGTCGCCGTAGGAAAGTTCGTCAAGGTACGTGAAGAACGTTTCGCCGTCTTTCACGAAGTCAACGGTGAGCTCGAATACGCGTAAGCGTTTGGTAAACACAGGCGTAAAGGTAACGTCGGCGTAAGCGTCGGGAAGCTCGGTAAACCTTTCGTTGAGCTTTTCCCACGCCGAGAAGAAATAATCGTACTTATCGTCGGAAGCTTTTTCGGGCAATTCGCCGTCAAAGACGAATTTTTCGCCGTAGCGGCGCTCGTCGACGAATAACGTCCTGCCGCTTTCCGACTTGAAAGTAGCGTTGAAATAAACGTATTCGGCGGTAAATTCGGCTACGTAGCGCGCGTCGCTTATCGCCGCGGGGAGCGTTTCGTAAAGCTCTCCGCCTTCCGCTCTCCAACCGGCAAACACGAACGTCACGGATTCGGTGCGCGCCCTGTACGGAGTGCCGTAAAAGCGCGGCGTTTCGCCTACTTTTACGACCGTTTCAAGCGTTTCGCCGTCAACCTCGAAGGTTATCTTGTACCCGTTTTCGACTTCGAGTTCGGCAGTATACACCACGTCGTCCGAAACGGGAGAAAAAGTCTTATCCCAGCCCGTTATCGTGTACTTGACTCCGTTTTCGACGAACGTCGTTTCGCCCGAATAAACGGGCGTGGCGCCGTAATAATACTTATCGGTAGTCTTGGTTCCGTTGACGTCGAAAGTGACGTTATACGTTCTCTTGGCGCTCGTGAACACGGCGTAATAATTTGCGTCGCCCGTGACCGCGGGAAACGCCGAAAGGGCTTTTCCGCCATCTTCCGTAGCCCAGCCCGAGAAGGTATAAACGTACTCTTTGGTCGGGTTTTTAACGGGAGTCGCTCCCGTGTAGGAAGGCGTTGCGCCCATAGGATAGCCGACGGTAGACAAAATCGCGTCGCCGTTACGGAAAACGACGTTATATTTCACTTCGCTTTCGGAGTAAACGGCGTAATACTCGGCGTTTCCGCGAGCTTTGGGAAGCGATGACAAAGCTTTACCGCCCGCCTTTTCCGCCCAGCCCGAAAAGGTGTATTCGACGCCGTTTTCGGAAGCTCTTTTCGGGGTTTCGCCAGCGTATACGGGCGTTTCCCCCTTATTTACGGAAGTCGTGTACAAGACGGCGCCGTCGTAGTTTTTGAAGGTCACTTCGTACGATGCGGGAGAAGAAGATCCGGGGTCGGTTTTTCCGTTATCGCACGCCGTAAAGAGCGCGGCGGCGACTATAAGGACAGCCGATAACAGAATATACAATATCTTTTTCATATCAGTTCTCCTCCGTCAAAGAGTAATTGGTTATCTTCAAGCCCGTGTTGAAGGTGAAAATGCTTATCGCCTGAACGTCGAACGACTCTTCGGAAGATACGAGCACGTCGTTGCAGTAGAAGTTTATCGCGCCGCCCTTCTTGACTATTTTCAGCGTAGCGTACGAGCCGCCCGAGTATTTAAGACCGGGAACGTTTACCGACTTAAGGTTATCCCAGTCGTAACCGGTGTAAAGCTTGCTGACCGCGCCCGCGTATTGAGCCGAAAGGTTTTCGGCGCCGTCAATATAGTAAGCGCGGGCTCCGAGCGCGCCGTGGAGCGCGAAGCCGAATTTGGGAAGCGCGTCGTTATTGTAGACGGTATTGACGGTCAACTTAAGCTCAAGGGTGAAGTCGCCGCCCGAATAGTTCTTGACGTAGACGTTGCGCGTTCCTTCGCCGTTGGTGAAGAGCGTATTGCCGTCTTCCCGGTAAGTGTCGTCGGCGGTGTAATCGCCGCAATTGCCCCAGAAAGTTCCTTCTTTCGCCGCGTAAGCGCCGTACTTTTCAAGGAAGGCTCTTTTAAGGTACGCGAAGCCTTCGTTCGAGAGCGTATCCGCAGAAGAATAGAATGAAAGCCTTGGCTTGTTGCCGCCGATAAACCCGTCCACAGCTATATAATCGACTTCTTTCGTCGAAGCGGCGTAGTCGGCGAGCATCGAGTTGAACGCCGCTATCTTCATTACGTCTGTATCCGCGGAAACGACGGGAAGCGCGCCTACGAGCGTTATCTTCGCGCCCGAAGTTTCGTTTGAAACGAGCTTGACGAGTTCGAGAGTTTCGTTGAATACCGAGAGCGTAGATCTCGTCAGAATGTCTTTACCGCCGCACGAGAAGAATATTTTCGCAGGCGTTCTTTCGGCTATCTCCCATATATGTTCCTTCCAGTAAGAAAGCGTGGTGTCGGGAGCGGAAACGTTGAAGGTCGAGCCGACGTTAAGCGCCGAAAGGTCTTTGGTCGCGCTGTCCCAACCGAACATAAGTCCGTTGCCGGCAAATACCGTGTCGGCGTGAACGACGTTCCTTACGAACGCGCCGTTCTCGTCAATAAGAAGGTGCGTTTTGGGAATATTCCAGTTGACTCCGTATTCGGAATACGATTTGAACGTCGTCCAGAATCTTCCCTGCGTGGTGTTACGCATAGCGGGGCAAATGGTGATATTTCCGAGCGCTTGGGCGTACGTAAGCCCTATCGCCTGATAGGGTACGATCATCTTGACGATATAGCCCTTCATATAGTCTTCCGGAGGCAAGAGCTTGACGACGCTTATATCCAGCCTGTCGGCGTAGGCGTTGGACCAGCCGTTGCCGTTGTATCTGCTGAAATAAGTTTCTCCGCCTGCCGCGGCGAGAATACGGTAGTTTGAAGTAGTGTACGATTCGCCCGCGCTTGCCTTCAAGCCGAGCAAACACTCGACGTTATCGGTCATACCGAAGTTCTTCTGAAGGTTATCGACGGTGTAGACGATATAGTCCTCCACGACGATATCGATAACGAGCGCGTCGGGGGTGTATTCGGCTTTCCAGTAGGAAGTCGCGTCGGCGTAAGTGCTGTCGTGAATAAGCATCGAAACCTGCGTTCCGTCGAGCGGGCGGTAGTATTCGGTAGTAACGCTGACGTCAGATGCGGGCATCGTGAAGATATTTCCTTCTATCTCGCTTCCGTTGACGAGATAACGCGTTACCACGTAGCCGTAATCTGCGTAGTTGGTAAGCGTGACCGTTTCTCCCGCGTCCGCGCGTGAGAGCGACGCGACCGTCACTCCGCCTTCCCCGCCGATAACGTTTATAGCGTGCGCGCCTTGCGTTACCTTTTTGAGCGTTACGCGTACCTGCGTATCGGCGTTAGGCATAACGAAGGAATTACCTTCGTATTTTACGCCGTCGATAACGTAACCGTCCACGACGTATTCGTCGGAGTCTATCGTAAGTTTAACGAGCTGACCTGCGCGCGCCTTGGCTGAATACCCCGCGATACCGTTATCGTCGGTGACGGTAAGGTCGTACGAAAGGTTGGTGTCGCTTGCGCCGTTCGGGTAATATAAGGGGCTTAAAATATCGGTGTTGCCCTTGAAGCTGTAAACGTACTGACTCTGATAGTTGAAGAGTTGATTGTTCTGGATAAGGCTGTAATAGTTGAAGTAGATAAGCTGTTCTTTTTCGTCGAAAGTCATCATGCCGAGCATGTTTTCGATGGCGTCGTTCATCTGCATGCTCTGTCCGTCGAGAAGAATACACGGCACCACGTTTCCGTTTACGCCCACGTATTCGCGAAGGAGAAGCTCGTCGGTGTTTATATGTCCGCAGCAGACCATAAATATATTAGGATATCTGCTGAGCCATTTATCCCACATCTGGTCGGCGTCGTTTACCGAAGTCACGCCCTTGCCCGTCCAGCCGTACTTTGACGGCGCGCCGCTGTATTCGCTCGACAAGAAGTGCCCGTCGGCGGCAAGGAAGCCGTGAGTCGCCATTATGATACGGCGGTCGGAATAGTGTTCGGTCACTCGGCAGCACCAGTCGATAACTTCGTCGGAAGCGCCGAAATCGAGCGCGAAAATGCAATATTTAACGCCGCAGAACTCGAACAGATAGTAAGCGTTGGTAAGGCTGCCTTCGTAGCTTCCGCCCCAGCACTCCCACTGTTCCTGTTTTGACTGTTTAAGATATTTGTCGAAGTAAGTAGCCGAGTGGTCGGTTGAACATTCGTTGTCGTAGTCGTGGTTGCCCGCAACGTAGATATACGGAACGGTAGGCTTTGTCGGATCGTCGCTGTCAAGACGCGAGAACTGCTCGTCTACCTTTTTGTACATCTTGTCGAAGTTGGTATTGTTCTTGCTTCCGTTGATATTGCCGTCGGTAAGGTCGCCGAGAGTTATGGCAACGCCTATCTTCTTCTCTTCGTAATGGTCGAGAAGATAAGTAGGCAGATTGTCAACGGCTTCGGGCAGGTGGTTGGTCATTATCTGAAGGTCGGGTATCAAAGCGATGGAATAATCCTTCGTTTCGTAAGGTTCGCCGTCGTAATAAAGATCGTTACTGCCTATCTTGGGGTTGTTTTTGTATATCGAAGTATCTACGAGCTCTTTCTTCGTGCCGTCGACTATCGCGTTGAACAACAAGCCGCTGCGGTTTGCCGAAGAGATATTCGCGCTGTTGTAGTAATCGCGTTCGACTTCGCCCGCCGAAATAGTGCGGTTATATAAAGTAAGTTGTCTTACTTTGCCCAAAAACGGTTCTTTTACCTTAAAGCCTTCGTTCCAGTCGCCGCCGATACAGAATCTCGACGGGAATTCAGAAAGATCTCTGCCCGCGCCGCACGCGACTTCCTGCATAAGTTCGCCGTTGACGTAGAGTTTGAACCCGTCAAGCTCCTTGTCGCGGACGACGGCTATATGCGTCCACTTCCCGTTGCGAAGGTCGACGTTATCGAAGAGCGCTATCCTGTCGTACATATCCCACTCAACGCGCATGTGCCCGTTTTCGTCCACGTGGTAGCAGACGACGTCTTTGGACTTGAACGCCACTTCGTTTGAAAACAGGTTTCCGAGATCGCCTTTCGCGTCTTCGTCGATAAGTACCCACGCTTCCATGGTAGTAGGCTCGCCCGCAAGTTCGGCGGGAAGGAAGTATTTTATCTTTCCGCTGCGTAGATCTGCGTAAACCCCGTCGGACGAATTGCCGCCCGCGGCGGACGCGCCTATCGCGGCAAGACAGCCCGTCAAAACTATCGCTAAACTTATTATCGCTATCAATAAGCGTTTGGTTTTCATTGTTTTTTCCTCCTTCTGCGAATTTCGGAAAACGCTATGAACCCGCCCGCCGTGAGCGTGCCGCCGCCGAGCAATCCGCCGATAACTATCGCGATAAGGTTGGCGCCGTGAACGCTGTCGTCGGGAACGAGCGCCGCTTTCGCGGCGGTAAGAGCCGCGGTCGCGGCGTCGACTTCGGCTTGCGAATTTGTGTCGCGCACGTTGAGCGCCGCGTGGTATTTTTCAAGGAAAAACGCCCAACTGCGCTTGGAATAATATTCCGAGCCGCGCTCGAAAGCTTCGTCGCACGCGGCGATAGCTTGTTTAAGCTCGGTAAGGTCGGCTAAATTCGTCGCGCCGTCTATCTTCGCGCTTACCGAAGATAAAGCGTTATCCATGCGCTCCTGCGACGAATATTCGTCTATCTTTTCGGCTTTGACGATCGCCGCGTTTATCTTTAAATAGCTTTCTTCCGTAACGGAATTTTTCATTTCGGAAGCGGTAGCCTTCAAAGAGTTGAGCGAAGACGTAAATTTCGCGTAGTCGCCCGCCGTCTTGGTGACGGAAGATACCTGACCGACGAACGCGTCGTCGATAGTCACGGCGTTTTCGGAATTATTGACGAAGTCGACCGTGTAAAGTTTGGCGGCGGTGTAGCCCGCGAAGAACGCGTCGCAGGTATATACGTCGCCCGATCTCGTCCAGTGAACGGACAAAACGTCTTCGTCTATATCCGAGCCGACGTCGAGTTTTATTTTAGCGCCGTTTCTGCCGCCGAAGCTGACGTCGAAAGCGCCCTTGGTCGTAGTTTTGAAGGAAAGGTGATATACGCCCGTAGTCTTGTTGAAGTTCAGGGGAAGAGAGAGCGTTTGCCCTTTTTCGAGAGTGTAGAAGTAGTTGAGCCCTTCGCTCGACTTGCTCGCGGGAGTTCCGAGAGTTTTATCGAACTCAACGGGGTTTATTGCATCGCCGCCCGACTTATCAACCATGCCCTCGAAAGCGCCGTTAAGATAGGCGTAGTTTCTGTCTTTGACGTCGGAAATATATAAATTGTCGAAATCGACGAACGTCGTGGGATTGAGCGAAGCTTCTTCGGCGCCGAGATAGCAGTAAAATGCCATATACGAAGTGGACGTCTTGACCGACTCTATAACGCCTTCTTCGTGGTGCCAGGTGTCGTCGCCCGCTTGGTTTACGATAAGGTCGCGAAGCTTATACTGCCCCGTTTTGTTGGCGCTGTTTCTCGCGTTCACGTAAAAGACGACCGAGTCGGGAGAAAGCGAAGCGGCGGTCACGTCGTCGATATATATACGGTAATCGAACTCGTAGTAGAGTTTTTGAGCCGTGGTGTAGATATTTTCCTTTTCGTTGGTGTCGTTGTTATAGAAATAACAAACGAGTCTGGTCGCAACGGAAGTCTTTCCGCTGAAGTTGGCGAAACGCACGAAGCTGTTGTCGGTGGCGGCGTCGTATAAAACGAAATCGTCGCCTTCGCCCGCGTTTACCGAAGCGGCGCCGCGATACATCTTGTCGCTTCCGCTCCTTGCGAGCATAAAGGACGCGTTGCCCGTGT
>CACXHH010000046.1 GCA_902767455.1 uncultured Eubacteriales bacterium | reverse complement strand
CGTAGCGAGCGTGAGCGAGCAAATTTATATAATAATGACTTTTGGCTCGGGCGTAGCCCGTAATATCCGCAAAGCGGATATCCAAAACGTCTCGGCGATTTTAGCCCGAAGGCTTGCATGGCGTGCCGTCAGGCAAAAGCGTGCGACCGATAATTCCCGTAAATTGCGCAGCAATTTACGTCAATTCTTCCTTTCCGCGTACTCGTAAATCTTCTCGGCTTCGGCAAGCAGTTTGGCGTTTTTAGGCGTGTTTGCTTCTTCGGGAAGAATACGGCTCTTTTTAGGGGCGCCCCACACGTCGAAAACGGAAGGCCCTATCCACTCTCCGAAATCGCAACTGTCGTCAACCGCCCCGATAAGCGAGCGGCACGCCTTTTTTGGCGACGGAAAGAAAATCTTTATCCCGAGTTTTACTATCGGATTGATAAACTTCGGGTAGTGGTTGGTCATGTTGGTAAGCGTGACTCCGGGGTGAGCCACGCAAAGCTCGGCGCCGTGGCGGTTTTTATTTCCGTCGTTGAAAAACCCGTACAGGGCGAACGTCAGAAACCGTTTGGCGTTGCCGTAGATTGCCGAGCTTTTTTTGCGCGTCGAATAGTCAACGTCCGAAAAATCGGCTACTCCGTAGCGGTGCGCGACGCTGCTCGTGACGACCACTTTACGTACCGCGCCCTTTGATACAAGTTCGGTCGCCAGATAGTACTGCGAAACGAAGTTTATCTGAAACACGTTGTTGTAGCCCGTAGAGCACTTCACCAAAGGCACGTTGTAAACACCCGCGTTGAGAAACAGAACGTCTATCTTTCGGCGCGAAAGCTCTTCGGCGGCGCTTTTTACGCTTTCGATATCCGAAAGTTCGCACTCTATACGAGAAATTTCGCACTCGGGGAACGCCGCGCGTATCTCGTTTGCGAGCGCTTTGCTCTTTTTTTCGTTTCGGTCGAGAAAGATGAAATCGGAACTTTCGGCAAGGTACGAGCAGATAATTTTTCCAAGTCCGCCCGTAGCTCCCGTGATGGCGATAAGCCGCCTTCCGCTTTGGCTTTTTTGCGTTTCGGTCATAAAATTCTCCGTATCGGGCGCGAAAAAACCGCCGCGCCCGCGCGCATAACGTGGTAAGTACCGTATATAGGATATATTTATTTTATAATAACGAACACTTCAAGTCAAGGTTTTCGCGCATAAAAAACGGCGAGCGCCTTTCAAAGCCCCGCCGATAAGTTTTTCGTTTAATTATCCGCCGAACGCTCAACCGAACTATCGACGGACGTTTTAGTCGAAGTATCTTCGCCCGAAGTATCTTCTTCAAAAGAGCTTGACTTCAGCCACGACTTTTTAAGTACGTATTTTACGCCCGTATGGTCGACTTGGCTCTCGCCCCGCTCGAACAAAAAGTCGCGCGTGACGGTGAGATAAAGCGTATCGCCCTTGACTTCCGTGCTCGCATTCCATATCCTGACCGCCCCGTCAAATGAACCAAACGGAAGCGCGAGATACTTTTCGGTGTCGAAAATATACAAGTCGCCCGCGTTATAGCCGTAAGAAACGGAATAAGTTTTTCCGTCGAGATAAAGCTTCCCGGAGTGTCTTTTAATGCTCTCCGTGGTCTCGTTTCCGCCGAGTTCGAGCTGCTCGCACCGCCATACGCAAAATACGTCGTTTGTGTAAAAGTATTCGTCGTCACGACACGCCGCGAGCGTGAAAAGCGAGCACGCGGCGAGTACGCTCAAACATACTTTCAAAATCTTTCCGAACATTTTTTTCACCCCAAAAAACCGTTATTCGACAAACGCGTCTTTAAGCTTGAACGTCTTGCCCGCGTAGTTCTCGTTGCTTTTGCCGCGCTCGAAGTAATAATCGCGCTCGACTTTTAAAGTTACCGTCTTGTCGTTGACCGTAGCCTTACAGCACCACACGAACTTTGACGCGTCCAAAGGATTGTTCTCGTCGCCGTCGGTCACGTCTTTTACGTACACGTAGGTGACGTCTTTCGACAGATCGGGTATCCACCTGACGGAGATAGTCTTTCCGTCGACGGCGATCCGCCCGTCCGAAGAAATGGTGTCGAAAACTATCTCGTCGCACACCCAAACCGTCTTTTCGGCAACGGCTGCGCGCTCTAAAACAGAGCACCCCGCCGCGCTTACGACGACTGCCGCCGAGAAAATAAGGCACACGAATTTCAAAAACTTGTTCTTCACGATCTCACCCCGTAAAATTCCAAAATCAAATAGCCGTTACTCTTTCTCGCCGTCGCTCGAAGTTTCCGTTTGCTCTTGTCCGTCGTTAGCGGAAGAAGAAAGATCGGGACTCGTATCATAACTGACTTTCAACGGAAATCTGTCGGCAACGAATCGCGCCCCGGTATTATCGACTTGGCTCTCTCCCCGCTCGAATAAAAAGTCACGCGTGACGGTGAGATATAGCTTGTCGTTTTTGACGTAAAATTCGGCGTAACAGATACAGATCGAAAGATTGAATTCCCCGGGTAAAAGCGCTTTATAGCCTTCCTTGTCCATAAAGTACAGCTCGTTGCCCTTATACCCGCAAACACAGTCGTATTCCGCGCCGTTCAACGTTATGCTCGCGCTCCCGCCCAAGCCCGCTATACGCAAGCCGTCGCCTTCCCAAAGCGTAAAGCTATCGGAAAAGCTTTTTTTACACGAAGAAAAAAGGGTGAGCGCGGCAGAAATGATCGCCAGTATCAAAATAATCTTTATTATCTTTTTCATGGCGTCACGTCTCCTTTTCCGCCGTCCGTTTAAAAGCGTTGTATAAGACGAACTTATGCCCCGTACGGTCGACTTCGCTTTCCCCGCGCTCGAAAATATAGTCCGACCTGACGGTCAATTCGAGCACGTCTTTGTTTAGTTTGACGTCGCATAAAAAATATTCGACGTCGGGAACGTTTTTGCGCTCTTCTCTCGAAATATTGTATTTTTCAAGAGAGAGAATTGCAACCAATGAAGCAGATTCGAAAGTCGGAATTATTTTTATACGGTATTCTTCGCCGTCGACGTAGTAAACGCCTTCGTTGCGAATAGAGTTGATAAAGAGTTCGTCGCCCGTCCATATAACGCGCGAATCGAAATACGTTTCTACAAACGGCGAATCGTAGCACCCCGCCGCACTTACGACGAAAGCCGCCGAGAAAACAAGACACACGAATTTCAAAAACTTATTCTTCACGATCTCACCCCGTAAAATTTCAAAATCAAAACGCCCTTACTCTTTCTCGCCGTCGCTCGAAGTTTCCGTTTGCTCTTGTCCGTCGGTCACGTCTTTAGCAGAAGTTGAGTCGTCCGACGCGGGATATACGAGCGTCTCGCAAGGGTACTTATCGAGCACGTACTTTACGCCCGTGTGGTCGACTTGGCTCTCCCCCCGCTCGAATAAAAAGTCGCGCGTGACGGTGAGATAAAGCTTGTCGTTTTTGATATAAACTTTGGCGTTCCATATACAAACGGAAAGATCGAACGCGCTTTTGTCGAGCGCGAGATATTTATCCCTGTCCATAAGGTAAAATTCGTCGTCCTTTCTGCCGTAGATAAGGTTTAGGTCAACGCCGTCGAGAGTGAGCGTTCCGCCGTACTCTGCTGAAGGCTCGTATTTGTCGCCGTAGCGGATCAATCGGGAATAAAGAGTAAGCCCTTCGCCGATGAACGAACTTCTGTTGGTATCGTGATCGAGCATAGACCTGCACGAAGCAAACAGAGCGAGCGAAAGGGCGATAACTATCGTCAACGATATTATTCCGATAAATTTCTTCATGACGGTCACTCCTTTTCGACGGGCTCTTTGAAAACGTTATATAAGACGAATTTCATGCCCGTATGGTCGACTTGGCTGTTTCCGCGCTCGAATTCGCGGTCTTTTGTCATCGTCACGGTGAGCTTGTCGCCTACGAGCTGCGAAGTAAATTCCCACAGTATAGAATGTCCCTTTTCGTAAGAATTCAAAGTAAAGCTTGCGGAAACATAACCGAGCAGGCACTCGTAAGTCACTCCGTCGAGCGTGATGGTGGCAAAGTCGTCTTCGACGGTGTTTATCATCATGCCGTCGCCTATCCAGATAGTCCTTTCCGTACCGAAATACGGCGTTATCTGTTTTGGGCACCCCGCGCATACGAGCGAAACGCCCGCCGCAAGCGCAAGGCACACAACTATCCGCAAAATCCTTTTCATAAACTCTCCTTTTTGCTGTCTGATTTATGTGCGGCTGACCTGTTTTAGTCGACGAAATATCTCCGTCGCCGCAAAAATTATAACAGAGAACCATGCTTTTGTATGTAAAGTTTACTTTACACGTTGTCAAAATTACTTTACATTTTAAACTTTTTCAACGCTCCGTGGCTCGTTATCTTAATTCGGGACCGTAATCAAGTACGCCTTCCGACGAATAGTAAAAGGTACCCGTAGACAAACTCTGAACCGAAGAATCGTTTATAATGTAGCGCATTCTTGCAAGCCAAAAGCAAGGCTCGTTCTCGGTCACGAATATACTGAAAGTTTCCCCCCTGTCGAGATCGGCAATGCTATCGAAAGCAACTAAAGTCATTTCCGTATAGTTTATCGTATACGTCGGAGAAGAATAAACGTAAATAGCAACGGGAACGAGCGTAGGCAACAACGAAAAGTCGTGGCTTGCGGTGACCGTAAGAACGTTCCCTTTCCTTTTTACGCTTAACGACAGTGCTACGAAAAGATTATTTTGTTTCTCTTCGGTAACGTATATGTTTACGGCGCGGCTTTCTTCCGCATGCGCCACGCGCACCGCGTTATATCTTAACCCGACCACGCAGGACGTGAACGATATAACGATAACAAGAAGCGTTTTAAAAGTCTTTTTTAAGCTCTTCATAATTATTATTCTTCTTTTCTTTTTTTAAATATCTTAACGTCAGAACGAGTATTACTGTTTCAGCTATCAACAACAATATGCTTACGACCAAAAACAGATAAAAATGGCTCGTGGATAAAGAGCTCGTACTGACTTTGGTGTCTCCGCGGTTGCTTAAGGTTATTCGCCCGGTGATCTCCGTGAGTATTATCATAAAAGCCAACATAAAAGATAATATGCAGTTAAGCGTTATATACGTCTTCCTTTTACTCTTTTCGTTGGGCTGAACGACGAACACATATCGCGTATTTTGCCCGATAGCGGCGACTTCGCTTAAAGCCGAGTTATCGGAGATATGCTCGTCGGGCGGTAAGACGGGTTTTTCGGTTTCGGCGCCGACCGATTGCTTAAACTCGTCGGAATCCGAAAAATAATCGAGCCCGACGCCGAAATAGTCGCATAGCTTTTTTATGTTTGAAATCTTCAAATCCGTCGAGCCGCTCTCCCAGTTATATACGGTCTGCCTGCTGACTTGGAGAGCGTCCGCAAGCTCGTCCTGCGATATACCCGCTTCCATTCTGAGATTTTCTATCTTTTTGCTTAACTTCATACGGTAACTCTCCTTAGGTCAAAACGGATTATAAATAGATTATAAACGAATTAAAATTATTTGTCAATCCCGTCGTAACGTTATAATTAGATATCTTATTATACTACGTAAAGCAAAAAATAGCTGTAAAATTTACTTTACATTATGTAAAGTTTACTTTACATTTACCGTTTTATAAACGAAAAAAGCGGCTTTTGACGCAAAGTTTTTTAACTTTACTCAAAAACCGACTTTTTGTTGATTAGGAATAGTCGACCGCAAATTTTGACAAAAATCAAAATTTGCATATCAAAGCGGGGCTTTGATATATAGTCGACCGGAATTGCTTTCAGCGATTATCGCAAACGACTCACGCTTTCGTGAAAAACTCACATCGGGGTTATCGAAACGTTTTTGACGGTCGCGCCGCAGTCGGTAGCTATACCGAAATAGTCGCCGTAAAGCTTTACGCTGAGTTTTTGCGTAGCTATCACCCTGCCGTTAGAGTAATAAGTCAACGTGCCCGCCTGTTTATCCCAGGTAAAACAGTAGTGATACGTTTGATTCAAAGAAGGGCTGAACGAAAGGACTTTGTCCGAGTCTTCCCATCTGTGCCTGCCGTTTTCAAACGAGTAAGCGTTGAACTCTCCGCCGTACGAACTGCTTCCGACGACGACGTACGTGTCGCGCCTGTCGACGACGGGCGAATCCGCGCCTATTATTATCCCCGTAGCCATCATATCGACGTAAGTTTTATCGTTGTTTACGATATCGAACTCGACGCGCCATTTATCCGATTTGCCGAAGTCTTTATTGAACGTCAGAATTTTCCCGCCCGAAGTCGTATACGAAGCTTTCGCGCCCGAATTTTCTATCGTCCAGTCACCGTTTAACCCGCGCGAATAAAACGCGTCGACGCCGGTTAATTCGAGTTCGTCGGTCATTCTTATATCGCTGAAAGTCACGTTGGCGTTATCGGCGTAAAAGCCTATCTTGTTGCCGTAAAGCGCCGTCGCGGCGCGCGTGGACATTCTGTAAACGTCGTTCAAAAAGTAATGGATAGCGTTGTTTTCCCTGTCCCATACGATCTTTATTTTGTATTCCTTGCCTACGGCGAGATTGCCTTGCGGAATTTTGTTTTCGTGTTCCCAATCCCTTTCGGAAAGTATATTCGAGATGCCTACCAGATCTCCCCACGCCGATTGCCCTACGCAGTAAAAACTGCCCGTGGCGTTGCCGACGTAATAGTCGCTTGCACCGAACACCGCTCCGCTTACGCAGTAAGAGTTGAAATTGCCGTCGGCGACCTTCATTTTGAATTCGACCGTGCCGCCGTTAAACTCCCTGTCGCCGAAAGTTATAAGATTCTGTCGACCGTTGGAAACCAATTTGAGATTTGCGCCGCTGCCGCTTATCGTCCAGCTCGAATTATCGCCTTCACCTATGATAAAAGCGCCCCTTTCCGCGCCCGTTTCGCCGCTCGTCTTTACGGGGTTTTTCATAGCTTCAAGGACTCTCGAAGCCACTTCGCCGTAGCAGTCGGGCTTCAAATGATAATCGTCTTTGAACAAACTCGCGTCAAGCGTTCCGTCGCTTTTCAGCGACACGTCGAAAACGTCCACTACGTTCACGTTCTTAAAAGCCGTTTTATATCTTTCGTTGAGATCTCGTATCTTTGCGTGGAAAGCTTCGGTGGCGCGCCCCGCCGAAGGCTGATAAAATTCCGTTAAAAGATATATTTCTGCGTCGGGAACGCTACTTGCTATCTCTTTGAACAGTACGTTCAGTCTGTCGACGGTAACGTCGTTCGCAACGCCCGCGCCCACGTCGTTGGAGCCGAGCCATACGATAAATTTCTTCGCGCCGTAAGCCGTGATATCTCCTACTCTCGACATCCATTGCGGGACTATCGTTCCGCCTATCCCCGCGTTTACGACCTTGCCCACGCTCTTTAAGTCTTCTTCGACGCGCGTCCAGTTCTCCGTGTGTGAATGACCGAACACGACTATATCCGCGGTAACTACTTCTTTTTCTTCGCTCGTCTGGATTTCGTCGTAGATAACGCCCGAATTGTCCGCGCGTAGCCCTACTTTGCCGCCTTCAAGCGGTTTTTCGGCGGTATAGTTGAGATAGCAGACGTCGTTGACGTAACCTTTTACGTTGTTTCCGTCGACGACAACTTTGAGCTCGGCTTCGCGACGAGCGCGCGTTCCCGCAAGATAACTTGTCGAAAGAAGATACGTTTTCCCGCCCGAAACCTTGCTGAATCTTATTTTGCGTTCGCCGTAACGGTGAAAATAATAGTAAGACGCGTCGGGCTCTCCGTAAAAGCCGCCGCTCTCTCCGCTTGCGCCGACGACGAGACCGCCGCCGTCCGTTCCGTTAGCCGTCGTAACTTTGGCTTTTATCGTAGCCGCGGAATTATCAAAAAGCGCGAAGGTCTTTTCGCTCGTCGTCTTTAAAGCGCCGTAAACGGTATCGTAACTTCCGTTTTTGACTTCAAGGTTCGAAGCGTATGCGATCGTATCGCCGCCGTCTTTTTGATCGTCTGTCGTTTCCGACGATTGCGTCGTCGATTGCGTAGCCGATTGCGTAGCCGATTTATCTGTCGATTTTCCCGTCGATTGCGCGGCTTTATCGCTCTTCGCGCCCGAACAGCCGACTAAAAGCGAAAAAGCGGTAATGATAGTAATAACGATAGCTGAAATTTTTCGTAACATTTTTTCTCCTTTTATAGTATTATTTATGAAGATGATTACATTTTAAACTGTAAAATGCGATTTTTCAACTGATTATATAAACGCAAAATCGACAAAAACAAACTTCTGCGGGATAAAAAAGTCGCCTGCAAATTTTGATAACGCTCAAAATCCGCAGGCGACTATTCCGAACTTACAGGGCGCTCACGACCGACAGCTCTAACGGTTTTTGCTTGGCGTAGACAAGCAAAAACGTTAATTTAAAATAGTATCTTTTTAAATAGCGTTTCGGTTTTTTCTCTGCCGAGAGATTTGACGAAGGCGTCTGTCGACGGGCCGCCCTTATCGAGAAGCCCGTTCACGTAATAGGCAGTCTTTTCAGCCTTTTTCAAAGCGGTTTCGCCTTCCACAAGCGCAGACGGGGTTTCAAGATAAGCTTTAAAGTGCTTTTCGGCAAGCTCGTCAAGCTCCTTCGTAAAGCGCTTTTTCGCCTTTTTGGAAATACTCGTTTCAAACTTTATGCTGTCGTACCAATGCTGACCGGGATCGCGCTCGAACTTACCCGCGTAAGCGTCGGTCACGGCTTTTAAAGCTTCCTGCGAGAACTCGCCCGCGGCGCACGTATCGTAAACTTCGCTTATAAGCACGTCGTTACCGAAAGCGAAAATGCGGTCGTAAGAGTAAAGCGGAAGGTCGATGTCCGTCGGCGTTACGATAAGCGTAAACATTTTCATCAGCCCGAAAAAGCCTTTGGCTTGCATAACCGAAACCCTGCCGAGCCCTTTGGCGTCGTAAGCCGAGATATCGAACTTCATTCCGCTTGCTTTAAGCGTTTTGAACTCGCCCGCGTCGACGCTCGTCAATGGGTATTTTTCACCGATAAGTGTTAAAAATTTCTGTATCACGCTACTTCTTCTCCTCTTAATTTAAGTTCGGCAAGCCCGTTTTTATGGAGCAGCCACACGCCTATAAGCAGCGCCGCCTGACCTACCACGTTTACGCCTTCGGCTATCCAGTTCATCGAAGCCTGCTCGAAGTTCTTGCTCGAGAGATAACCCATAGCGAGCAGACAAACGAACGCCACGACGAACAGAGCTATAAGCCAAGGTTTTTTGAGCTTGACGGAGAGAACGCATAACGCCGCGTCGATAAGCCCTACCCCCGTGACCATAAGCCCTACGAACACGAACGTGCCCGAAAACACGGGCGGAACGGCGGCGAATGCGGCGGTAGACGAAATCTGCTTATGAACGAGCATGGCGATAACGCCTATCCCGGCGAGCAGAAAGCCTATCGACTGAACGGGGAAGAACATCGCCGAAAGCGGCTGAAAATCGCACACCCCCGCGGCGTAAAGCAATTTATGAAGGGCTTTTAAAGCGCCCGCGCAAACGACGTCTATCGTGCCCGCGGCAAAGAGCGCGAAGGCGCCCTTACTCATTTTGTTATACAGGTCGCGCATCAAAATTATCGTAGCCAGTGCAAACAGCGCGACGGGGATAAAGTCGACGAGCGCCATAGGAACGGTAAATTCTTTCATGATCTCGTTTTCTCCCGTTATTTTTTCTTATTAAGGTGATAGATGGGAAGAAGCGGAATAATGATGGGCGTTTTATTCGCGTATTCGTTGTACTCGGCATTGTCGCCGTAACGCGCCATCTGACGCTTTTCAAGGCGTTGAGCGCCGTTGAACATAATGTAAACGATGCAAACGTACGCAAGCGCCGCCGTTATCCACTGCCCGACGTTGGCGTAAGTCGAGATACCGCTTATAAACACGCCCGTCCAGAAGGTTATTTCGCCCAAATAGTTAGGGCAACGCACGATCTTGTAAAGACCTTTGGTCGCGACCATATCGGGGCGGACTTTCTTCTGCGCCGATTTCTGCGCGTCGGCGATCGATTCGAGAATAAGCCCGAATACGGATACGCATACGCCGATCATCGGAAGGATATAGTCGGTAGAGCCGTTGACGAAGCGGAAGAGCACGGGGCTTACCTGCGCCACGTACAGTATCGAAACGAATATCCAGATAAAGACGAGCACGAATATCGGCATCTTTTTATCTTTGTTTTTGACGAGAGTGTCTTTGCCGACTTCCGTCTTACGGAAGGTTGCGCTCTTCAGCTCGCGAACGAGCAAAAAGCCGGAAAGCCTTGCGCCGTAAGCAACGAAAAGCGCCGTCATGATAAGCATGAGCCACAGCGGCGTTGCCGTGGGGTTCACGAAGTACATTATAAGCACGGCTATCGAGCCGCCCGCTATCGCAAAGCCGTAGCCGAGCGACAAAAAGTATACGAATTTATAAAACCCGACGGCGCACATTACCGCGCAGACGGCAAGAAGTATTCCAAGTAAAGCCCACGGCATGATCAGTTATTCTCCTTTCCGAAATATGAGTTGAGATAAGCCTTGAAGCTCTTTTCGCCGACCTTGGTGTCGCCTACGAGATCGTGGCTCAAAGTCCATTTGGAGAAAAGTATAATGTCGCTCTTGCCCGCTTTTTTGATCTTGGGAAGCTTGGCAAGGATGCCGAACAGCCACTTGGGCGCCCATTTGATCTTGAGCGGCTTTTTGGCGGCGTCGAAGCAAAGTTTCGCCATTTCTTCGTAAGTGTAAGTTTCCTTACCGCCGACGTTGTAGGTAACGTTAGCGTCCGTGATATGATTAACTATGAACTCCGCGAAGTCCTCGCAGTCGACGACGTTGGCTTTTACCGTGCCGTAACCCTTCAAAAGCTGCATTTCGCCCTTGTCGACGTAAGGTTTAAAGACCTTGGCTATATCGTAGAAGTAGCCCGTAGGACGGTGAATTACCCAGTCGATATCGCCTTTTTTGATCTCCTGTTCGAGCATATATTTTGCGTGGAGCATAGGAACTTTTTCAGCGCCCGGCTCGTCGCACGAAATTACGGATATATAATTGAATTTTTTGACGCCCGCGCGCTTGCACTCTTCGTATAAATTGAGATTGCCGCGATAGTCGATGTCGTAGGACGTGAAACGCGTCGAAGCGCCCGTAAGCCCCATCGTGGTGATGACGGCTTCGGCGCCGTCGCATAGACCTTTTAAGGTGGAAGGATCTGTCGCGTCGATCTTGACGAAAGTATATTTACCCTGCGTTCCCGCAACTTCCGTTTCTTTAAGGTCGGCGGCGACTACCTCGTAGCCTTCCGCGCACAGTTTTTTGAGAATTTCGGCGCCTAAATTGCCGAAAGCTCCTGCTAATACGACTTTCATTTTAGTAGTCTCCTATAATTTTATTAACACTTTTTCGCTGTCGCGAAAAAGTCGTTATTGCTTAGAGTTCGTGAACCGCAAAGCCTTAGGCAGTTATATTTTGACTGTCGTCAAAGTTATATTCGGCTGTCGCCGAGTTATATTTGCCTTTCGGCAAGTGATATTTTCGCTAACGCGAAAGCTGAATTACGGATTTAATTATTATAAAATAATTCGTCGGCGATTTTAGGGCGACAGCTTACAGGGCGTGCCGTCAGGCAAAAACCCACTCTTCTATCCTGTCGGCGGTAAAAGCCACCTGCGCGGCGTTGGAAATTGTCGCCGTCCCGTCGCCCGACTGCTCGCCGTACGCGCCGAAATAAGCGTGATTGCCGCCTTCTACGACGTATTCGACGTAATCGTCGGGCAGATTCTTCAGGTTGTCGGAATATTTTTTTGAGTCGATAACTCCGTCAAGACTTCCGTATACGGACAAGACCTTCAAGCCCGAATGCTTAACGTCTTTCGTCGAATACGACGCGAGAAGTACGAGCCCTTTGAGCTTATCCGAGTTGCCTTCGGCGTAAATTGCCGCCACGGCGCCGCCGAGAGAATGTCCGCCGACGTACCAACTTTCAACTCCCTTGCAAGCCGAAATAACCTTATCGGCGGCTTTTTGATTGAAAAACGCAAGGTTGAAAGGCATTTTCACGAGCGCGCAAGTTATCCCCTTCGACGCAAGAATACGCATAAGCGGCGCGTAAGCCGTAAACTCGACCTTGGCGCCCGGGTAAAACACCAGTCCGACTGCGTTTTCTTCGGCGCCGTACAAGATAACGTCGTCGCTTAAAGCAACTTCTCTGACTGTATACCCGCGCGAAATTTCGGCAGAAGCTTCTTCGTCAACGTGATAATAGTCGGCGACGAAAACAAGAAAACCTCCGCCCGCCGCGCAAAATACGAGAACTACCGCGATAATCGCTACGAGAACGCGCCTTAATACTTTTGAATTTTTTTCAGCTTTATCCGTACTCACGGTAAAATTCTTATCAGACATAAATGTATTAACGTTTTTGAGTAGGCGTCGGAGCCGCAAAGCCTTACGGCAGTTATATTTTGACTGTCGTCAAAGTTATATTCGGCTGTCGCCGAGTTATATTTGCCTTTCAGCAAGTGATATTTTCGCTAACGCGAAAACAAAATTGCGGATTTAATTATTTTATAAATATTTCGTCGGCGATTAAAGCCCGAAGGCTTGCAGGGCGTGCCGAAGGCAAAATCGCGCGAGACGTTTTGGATATCCGCGATGCGGATATGACGAGCTACGCCCGAGCCAAAAGTCATTATTATATAAATTTGCTCGCTCACGCTCGCTACGCCTTTCGGCGTAAAAGTAATTATTAAATAAATTTTTCGTCGGCGATTTTAGCCCGAAGGCTTACAGGGCGTGCCGAAGGCAAAATCGCGCGGCCACAATTTCTTCATTCTTAATTTATATTATATTCCCATTTTCTTCCGCTGTCAAGGTCAAATTCGGTTTTTTATCGTTATTCGACGGCAATTTACCGTTTTCGACACAAAAAAGCGGGGCTATAAGTCGATTATCGGCGTTTT
>CACXHH010000045.1 GCA_902767455.1 uncultured Eubacteriales bacterium | reverse complement strand
GGGCAACGAACGTTGCTATATCACCGTTGAAAAACTCAGCGGCGAAGCTTGGGAAGTCGTAGCTCTTTACAGAAACACGGCTTTTGCCGACCTTCCCGCCGGCGATTACTCGCTCGAAGACAGAAGAGCGATGATCGGTAAAACGGTATTCCTTGCAAACCTTGTGACTTTCAAAGCCGACCTTTCCGCTTACCTTGGCGAAAGTTTGAGATTCGTTATCCACGACGAAGCTTCGAGCGGCTGGGGCGTAGTTTACTTCGACGAACTCAATACCTATTACGAAAGCGCCGAAGCTATTCCCGAAAACGCTCTCGTAGCCGAAAATCAGCTCGCCGACAAGGCGACGCTTAAGGTTGCTATCGACGGCGCTCTGACCGCTCAGGGCGACTACACCGCCGCAAGCTACGAAGATTACGTTCACGCTCTTGAAACGGCTAACGTGGTATACGGCGACGTTGCGGCTACGCAGGCGCGTGTAAACGAAGTTCTTACCGCTTTGACCAACGCCGCGAACGCGCTCGAAGTAAGGCTTCCCGTTGCTATCGACGCAGAGAAGACTTTATCTCTCACCCCCGCGGCTTCCGTAAAAGTTACTATCGCCGACTACGTAGATGAAAACGGTCTGTCGTCCATCTCTTACGCCGTGACTTCAACTAACGCCGAAGTCGCTACCGTTTCGGAAATTTCCGACGGCGCCTTCACCGTGACCGCCGCAGGCGACGGCAAAGCTACGATAACGCTCACCGTTTATTACGGCGAAACAGTAGCTCTCACCGTTGAACTCACCGCTTCCGTTACGACCGTTCCTTCGCTCGCAAGCGAAAGCGTAAACGAAAACGTAGATATCTACGCGCTTACCGACAAGACGGGTTACGCGCTCGACTTCACGAAGAACGTCGAAAACCCCGCGAACGTAACGCTCGAATACGCCGTTACGCTTAACGGCGAAGAAATCGAACTTACGAACGGCGCTTACGTTTACGCCTTTGACGGCTCGTATAACGACGTGGCGCAAGTTTTGACTTTCGCCGTCACCGTAGGTTACGAATACAACGGCGCGCAGACCCTCACCTATAATTACACTATCAATATAACCGACTCCACCTCTTACAGGCTCGCTAACGGCTCGTTCAATAACGGTCTTGACGGCTGGACTCGTTCTACCGAAGGTATCGGCGGAATAATCTCCGCGGAAAAATACTGGGACGGTCTTCCCTTCTACAACGACGGCCCTTTCTTCAGCGCTTACGTCAACCTTAACGACAGGGGATTCGCTCAAAGCGGCGACGAAGCGGCGAAAGGCACGCTCACGAGCTCTACGTTTACTATCGGCGGCTCCGGATTTATGACTTATAAGCTCGGCGGCGCAAAGAACGCCGACGGCGTATGGGTAGACGTAGTCGAAAGCGAAAGCGGCAAAATTTTAGGTCGCTATTACAATCAGGCTCAGGCGGGCAAAGACTGCACTCTCGTTTCTTACAAAGTAGATTTGAGCGCTCACAAAGGCAAGACTGCGTATCTGCGCATCGTCGATAACGCCACTTCCGATTACGGTCTGTTCTTTATCGACAGCGTCGAAACTTACAACGCTTCCGAGCCCGCGGATTTCAACGAAGAAACGGGCGCGGGTTACAGATTAGCTAACGCCGTAAGCGCTCCCGCGACTATATACGACGTATGGAACGGCGGCTTTGATAACGGTCTTTTAGGTTGGAATCTCACCAACTCGGCTCTCGGCAACGTCAGCGCCGATACTCGTTACTGGGTAGGCGATAACGAGAACGCCGAAGGTTATCTGTTCGGAAACGACGGAAATATGTTCTCGGCTTACGCTCCCGATTGTAGAGAAGACGCCAAGGGATTTTTGACGACCTCGCTCTTCGTTATCAACGAAACCGGATATATCACCTACAAACTCGGCGGTGCAAAGGTCTACACGCAGACCTGGATGGACGTCGTCGACTTCTATACGGGCGATATTTTAGGTCGCTTCTACAACGACAAATGGGCTGACAGAACGGACGGAGTAAGAAGCGGCTGCGCGCTCTCTTCTTACAAGATAGATTTGAGCGCTCACAAGGGCAAAACGGTATATTTACGCTTCGTAGACCTTGCGACCGACAATTACGGTCTGTTCTTTATCGACAGCGTAGTGACCAACTACGCCGCTTCTCCCGAAGGTAACTTCCACGTTGCCGAAAACGTATTCGGTTATGAAGGCGTGTTCGCGGCTACGAATATCTACGCCATCTACAATCCGGGGTTTGAAACGGGCAACCTTAACGGCTGGACTCGTTACGACGGTGAATTTGCTCGCGTAACCAACGCCGACAATTACTTTGCAAATATACCTTACAATAAGGTCGGTACCTATCTCCTGTCGGGTGTTCAAGACTATCAAGGAGAATTTTTCCTTGAAGGCAACAAGGGCAATATGGTGAGCGGAACGTTCGTCATCGGAGGCAGCGGCTGGATATCCTATATGATGGGCGGCGGCAACTACGATTGCTTCGTCGAAATAGTCGACGCGCAGAGCGGCGACGTTCTCAGAGCTTTTATTAACGGTCACAGAGAAGACGCCCAAATGTTCAGAAACTACGCCGATCTCTCGGCGTTCAAAGGCAGAACGGTATTTATCCGCATTTGCGACTACGCTGAACACGACTGGGGTTGCATCTCCATAGACGATTTCGTTACCTACTACGAGAACGCTCCCGTTGTTCCCGATACCAGGGAAGGCGGATACTTCGCGACTATTAGATAATCTTATTTTTGATTTCCTTCTTGCCGCCGCGGTTTTTGCGCGGCGGCAAGAAAAAATATTATTTACCTATATTGAAAAGGTGTTATAAATGACCGAACTGATCTACGAAAAAAAGTCCGTAAACGACACCGACAACCTTCCCGCGTTCCACGTAACGGGCGGAAAGGGTTGGATAAACGATCCAAACGGACTTATATATTATAAGGGCGAGTATCACGTTTTCTTCCAGTATCACCCTTACGGAATCGTGTGGGGGCCCATGCACTGGGGGCACGTCGTATCAAAAGACCTTACCAACTGGAAGTATCTTCCCGTCGCTCTCACTCCGGGCGGCGCGGGCGATAAAGACGGGTGTTTTTCGGGTACGGCGATAACGGCTTTCGGAAAACTTTTTCTTATGTACACGGGCTTTGAAGAAAACGGCGGCGGCGAAGCAGTCCGTCAGGTGCAATGCCTTGCCGAAAGCGACGACGGCGTAAACTTCAAAAAACACGGCGTAGTTATAGGCTCAAACGACCTTCCCGAAGGCTTTATGTTTTGCGATTTCCGCGATCCGCATCTGTTTTGTCACGACGGCAGATTTTACTGTATCGTTGCCGCGAAGAGAGCGGGCGGCAAGGGAAGACTTTTAACTTACCGTTCGGACGACCTTTTCAACTGGACTTTTCTGTCCGATACGCTCGGTTTCGACAGCAACGGAACTATGTTCGAGTGTCCGAACTATATCGAAAAGCTCGGGCTTCTCGCCGTAAGCGACCAGCTTCCGCCACCCGATCCCGAAGGCTGTTTAAACGTTCACTCGTCGAGATATTTTCTCGGCAAAATGGACTACGAAACGGGTAAGTTCTCGGTAAGCGGCGAAGGTATTCTCGATTACGGATTCGATTTTTACGCGCCGCAGGCTTTCGCCGAATGCCCCGAAAACGTCGTTATCGGCTGGCTCAATATGTGGGACAGAAACGTCCCTTCGGCAAAATACGGGTTTGCGGGTATGCTCACCGTTCCAAGAAAAATCTCCGTCGAAAACGGCAAAGTTTGCCAGACTCCCATCGTAAATTCAAAAGCGGTTTTCAGCGCTTCGGTTTCCGATAAGTTGACCGATAACGCGATTATCGGCGTAATCGAGATAGAAACGGCGGGGCTTGAAGCCCTTGAATTAAAGTTGAGAGTCGGGGGTAAAAACTTCACTTCCGTAAAGCTCGTAAACGGCTTCTGGACGTTCGACCGTTCCCGTTCGGGCGAAAAGATAGTCGGCGCCGAAAAGGACGAAATGAGCTTGGCAGGTATCCGCAAAATGCCTTGGTCAAAAACAGGCGACACGAAGATAACGATCGTTCTCGATAAATATTCCGTCGAGTTCTTTGAAGGCGGAAATGCTATGTCGTCAACGATCTATCCCGCGGAAGGAGCCGACGGCATCGAACTTACCGTAAAAGCCGATAAGTGCGTTTACACGCGTTACGAAATAAGTAAATAACGAAATTATGAAATAAAAAATGACCGAAAACTATCGTTTCCGATAACGTTTCGGCCTTTTTTCGTATTCGTTTTTTAACGCGGTCAGGAGTCGAAGAACTTCCGTCCGTCGTCCGTTTCGAGCCT
>CACXHH010000044.1 GCA_902767455.1 uncultured Eubacteriales bacterium | reverse complement strand
GACAGGATAAGCTTAAAACTTCTCGTCGACGACGAAGATATCTATCTTTATATCGGCGATTCCGACGTTCCGTCAATGACCAAGCGAGTAAAAGATACGTCGCAGACGGGCGCGCAGATAGGCTTCAGAAGCTATAATGCGGCTATGCGTATTGACGACATTACGGTCAGCGATACGCCCGTAAAGCCCAACGTCAAAACGGTCAAGATGCTTATGATAGGAAACTCCTTTGCGCAGGACGCCATGACTTACGTTCACGAAATCGCCCGCGCAGACGGCGTAAACTTCATTGCGGGCGCTCTCTTTTACGGCGGTTGCAGGCTCGACCAGCATTACGATTTCGTCAGAAACAACGAAAACGTTTACACGCTCTTTAAAAACGGCATCACCGACGAAACGAACGTTACCTTCTTCGACGCCATCTACGACGAAGATTGGGACATAATAACCTTCCAGAACACTTCGACGCTTGCCGGCGTTTACGAAACGTGGTACCCGTATATCTCGTATCTCGTGTCGCTCACGGAAACTCTGCTTCCGAATGTTGAGATAGGCATACACTTTACCTGGGCTTCGTCATACTTCATGCAGGGCAGAAACGACAGGAAGCTCGAAAACTATAACGACAGCACGGACGTCGCCCACCGCATGGCAAAGGCTATGATCCCCGTTATTCTCGAAGAAACGGGAACGGAATTCATCGTTCCCTGCGGCGAAGCCGTTTACGCTATGCACGGAACGGAAGTTTGCGACGCGACTTCTCTTGCGACGAGCTTCAACCGTGACGAAACTTGCCACCTTAACGAAAAAGGTCGCTATCTCGTAGCGGGCACCGTATACCGCACGGTCACCGGCAGACCTTTCACGGGCAATACGTTCGCGCCTTACGGACACAGCTACGGCTCGGACGACGGTCCCGACCAAAGAACGCGCGAAGTAAGCCAAAGAGTTGCGGATAAGGTCTTTACCGAACTCGGCTACCCGTCGCTCAATTGGTTTGACGAAAAGGTCGTTCTCGAAAAACTCGACGTCACAGCCGTCAGAATGGCTTATAAAGAAGGCGAGTATTTCGATTATAAGCACACCTACGTCACCGCTTATTATTCGGACGGCACGAAGGAAGACACGAAACTTTTTACCATCGATTTAAGACGCCCGCTCAAAACGACCGACACGAATATCGTCGTATCTTACCGCGGAAAATCCGTTACAATACCGATAATAGTAACGTAATTTTAATTAACTTTTTTGCTTTCCTTCTTAAAGCAAAAACCGTTAGAGCTTAGGTGTCGTGAGCGACTTATCGGCGAAAATTAATTCCGCCTTGTTGCTCTCGGCTTAAGTATATAATAATTTTCATCTATTCACCACGCCGTCAGGCGCGCATATCGTCAAGGCACAAACCTTGCATATCATCACGCCGCAAGGCGTGCATATCATCAAAGCAATAGCTTTGTATACAAAAAACCTTGCCCGAGACTCGAAGGCAAGGTTTTTTAATGTATATTGTTTCTGAACTCGGTCGGCGAATAGCCCGTGACCGATTTAAAGGCGTAATAGATATTCTTTTCGTTTTCAAAGCCCGTCAAAGCGGCGATATCGGCGACCGAACGCTCGGTCTGCGCGAGATACATTTTCGCCTTCCGTATCCTTACGTCCGTAAGATATTTTTTCGGCGACATACCCGTTCCGTCGTGAAACTTATGTATAAGATACGATTTCGACATAAACAGTTTACGGCACAGATCGTCGATATTGAACGGCTCGGCGTAGTGAGCTTCGATATAGTCGATTATTTCAGTGACGGTGTGGTCGTATTTTACGGGCTTGCGCTGTGAAAGAATATCCATCAACATTCCGTAGATCAATTGCGAAGCGTTGAAAATATCGACGTCTTCTTTTTTATATATCTTATACAGCGCGTTTATCGTTTCCACGAATTTTTCGCTTTTGAAATCGCGCATGCAAAAGCCGTAATCGCGATAAAAACTTTTGTAGATAAGGTCGATCTCCGGACCGTAAAGGTGTATGAAATATATTTCCCAGTGGCTGTTTTCGGCGCTGATCTCGCTTTGAAGAGCAAGGTTTATAAAAAGAAGGCTTCCCGCCGTCAAAGTGACCGTCTCTTTATCGTAAGTGACGGTCGCCGAGCCGCTTTTGGTGTACGCAAGAAGATACGTGGTGCCGTTTTCACGCTTTATGTAGTAACCTTTTTTGTTGTATTCGTAACCGACGTGCCTGCCTTCGTACAGAAAGAGATACGGAGATCTCTTGCCGTAATACGTTATCTTGGAGTCGTCAAGATGCGTAAGGTTGTATTCGATTTTGAATATTTTTTCCATAATATTCTATTAAGAAGATTACCCGAATTTCTTTTGCGGAGTGTTCGTCGGTCCGAAAACTTTCAGAACCGTTTCGCCGTTCTCCGTGACGAAAGCCGCCCTGTCGACGCAGACCATGCGCGGGCGGAAAGTCGTCGGGGAAGCGTGGCAATGATACACTATCGCAAGTTCGCCTTTGTTGGTTTTTACGAAGCTATGATGCCCCGTGCCCACTACTGCGTCCGTCTTTGAAAGGATAGGCTCTTCGTATTTCTCAAACCCCGACAGCGGCGAAGAAGAAACGGCGCACGCCACCGCGTAATATGGGCTTCTCGTGTGGTTTACCGAATACGTGAGATAGTACTTCCCGTCGTGTTTCAAAACGAAGGGACCTTCGGCAACGTCGCAGTCCATCTGCTCCCACCCGTAGCTCGTGCGAAGAATAAACTTTTCGTTTTCTTCGTCGAGAGTGAGATCGTCGTTGAGTTTAGCGCCGTAGATAAGATTTGCATTATCGAAACGGACGTAATAAAGATATACGCTGCCGTCGTCGTCGACGAAGAAGTGCCCGTCGATAGCCTTTCTCTCGGAAAGCCAACGCTTTTCAGCCTGTCTGAAAGGTCCGCGCGGACTGTCGGAAACGGCTATGCCGATATGTTCGTCGGCGGTATATACCATATAGAACTTGCCGCCCCTTTCCATAACTTCGGGCGCCCAGAAGCCGCCTTCGCCCTTGACGTCGCCTTTTTTCAGCGAATATCCGTCCTCCTTCCAGTCGGTAAGGTTATCGGAAACGTACAGCTTATAGCCGTCGTCGGCGCTCGTGCAGTAAAGGTAATATTTTCCGCCGTAATTTAAAACGAAGGGATCGGCGCCTTCGAGCAATGGATTTACGTATTCGTTCATTTTATTCACTTCCGTTTTGTCGGGCGTTTCGTCCGACGAATTGTTTTTTATTATCACTACGGCGGCGATAAGCGCGACAAGCGCGAGTACCGCAACCAAAGCAGGCAAAATAATTTTAAGACGAAAATTCAAGCTGATACGGCTCCTTTTTGTCTTTCGTATGCTGACGCGTCTATTATACACCGACTTTTAAACAAGGTCAATATGCTTTTAAAAAAAATCTACGTATCAGATACGCTTTTTTCGCGATTTTAAAGGCAAAAGCCTGCCTATAAGTCGATTATCGCCTTTTTATACGAGTTTATTTTCAAGCTTCACTATCTTGCCGCTACCCTCTCTCACGGCGGCGATAAAGTCGTTTACGGAAGTAAGCTCGTTTTCAAAAGCCATTCCGCCGAGATATTTCTGATTAAAATGGTGAATGTCCGTTCCCGCCGTCACGGGTTTTGAATAAGCTTTCGCGTAATATTCGCCAAGACTGTTGCACAACTCGTTACGGCAAGCGTTGTAAACTTCTACGCCTTCGACCTCGGGGTAAAGGCGTATATGGTCGATATAACCGGCTTCCCTGAACGGGTGAGCGTGCACGGCAAGCACGCCCCGTTCCCTGCAATATACGCTCAACTGCTTTAAAGAAAGATCGAGTATGATTTTTTGTTTTTTCAAATCTTCCTTATCCCAGCCGTAGATGAGAAAGTCCGTTCCCTTGTACGAATACTCGAACCCGAAAAAGACTTGAAGTTTATCACCCGCCGCCTTTTTTACAGCTTCGTAGCCGCGGCAAAAGGCGTCGATCTGCTCTTCGTAGGGAAGCGATCTGTCAACGGTGGTGTTCCCGTTGAGAAAGTGATCTGTCACGAACAGCCCCGCGTATCCGTTTTTAACGTACAATTCGACT
Source organism: uncultured Eubacteriales bacterium (assembly GCA_902767455.1). GTDB lineage: Bacteria > Bacillota > Clostridia > Christensenellales > Borkfalkiaceae > UBA4636. The sequence goes on along the minus strand of CACXHH010000044.1, from coordinate 10,594 downwards.
ATTTGCTCGGGCGTAAAGTCCGAACAGGCGCTCACGAGATTCGTATGACAATGAGTTTCATATATATACATTTTTATCCTTTCCGTCCGCCGCAAAAAGCCAAAACCTACGATTAACGGCATTATAGGCGGACTTTTGTATTTTTAAAGAACTATAAATACGGTACCGACCGCGGCAAGGGCTACCGAAATTATAATTTTCAGCGTAGGCTTTTCGCCGAATAACATTCCCGACAAGGTGGAGAACACCAGACACCCGCCCGTGATTATCGTAGTTTCGACGCTTACGTCAAGATAGTTATAGCAAAACGTCTGGATAAGATCTGCCGTGGCGTGCACGGCGGCGTACCCGACGCATATAAGCACGGATATAAGCGCGTAGATAAACGCGCCGTTTTTTCTCTTTTCATTAGCGATAGGGCTTTCGATAGGCGCCGAATTCTCCCTTGCGTTTCCGTAGGTCGTCGCGGCGGTTTTGGCTTTTACGCGCTTATTTACCGCCATCACGCCCATAGCTATCAAAGAAGAGAGAAGCAAGCTCGCATTACACAGGATATTGAAACTTACTTCGTCGACTTTAACGTACCCGCTTTTCTGGTGCATCGAAAACAGCATACCCGTAAAACCGTTCGTGAAGAAGGTTATTATACCGAATACGATTATTATCACCGAAATTGCCTTACCCGAGCCCGTTTTTCCTATCAAAAAATAGATAGAAACGACGATAAGTACGACGGCTAAAATCTTGAAAACGCTCATTTGATCGCCCAGCGCGATAACGCCGTAAAAGAAGGGCACGAGCATTCCGCCGAGCATATTGAATATCGAAAACAACGCTATGCTTCCGCGCGCCATAAGCTTTACGGAAAACACTCTGTTGATCTGCGTAGACAGAGCAACGACGACGGAAATTATCACCGAAAACAGCTGTATTTCGATTTTAAAGCCGTTCAGGATCGTAAGGTATATAAGCGACGCCGTCGAAACGACGGCTGTAAACACCATCATCACGAAAGACGTGTCGCCTTCTCTTTTCTGGTACATTTTGGTAAATACGAACTGCACGGAATACAGCAGCGTCGCAAGCACCACGAGTAAATAGTATTTGATCATATTTCAGCAAAAAAACACGATAATCGACTTATCGGCGGGGATAGTTCTCGTTAAACTCTTTTTTTCCTATAAAGGCGACCTGATTGAAATCTTCGTAATTCTCTCTTATGATGAAGTCTATATAAGTGCCGACGATATCCGCGGTATACTTGTAGCCCATGGCGTTGAGATGCCCGCCGCAGTAATATTTTTTATGAAATTCCTCATCGTATTTCGGCGCGTGTTTGCGAAGGTCGATAACGTATAAAAACTTGTATTCGTCTTTGAGCTTACGCAAAAATTCGCTCACCTTATCGTAAAGAATACTCCGTTTTTCCTCGTCCCCGTCCTGAATAGGCGGCGTCATAACGAAGATACGCGCCTGCGGCTCGAGCAAAAGTATCTTTTCTATTATAGTGCGATAAGCGCCGGTAAATGTGTCTACGTCAAGACTGCGCCCGAGATCTTCACCGAAACCGTGCGGATACGCCGTGCCGTCGATGAGCCCCGTCACGTCGTTTACGCAAAGAGCGACGACGTAAGCCTGACAAGCCTTTTCGGCGCAGAAAACGTTATTTTCTTCCGCGTAATCGAGAAAGGTCTTGCACGTAAGCCCCCCGCGAGAAAAATTATAGGCGGTGAACCCGCATTTTCTCGCAAGAAACTGCCCCCAGGAATACTCGAAATAGTCGTAATAGCCTATCTGACCGTTCATAAACGATTCGTGCTCGCCGGACGACAAGCTGTCGCCTATAAACCCTACGGTACGGAAGATAGCCGTAAAACCGCCGTCGATGACTATATTATCCAACGGATTGATCTCTTTTTTATTCATAATTATCCTATAAACGCGTTACAGCCAAATTATTTTACTTCGTAACCTGCGTCGACGATAGCCGCTTTGATGGCGTTTTCGTCCGTGCCTTCCGCCATAACGACGGTGGCCGTTTTTGCGTTTCTGTCGGCAACGCAACTCTGTACGCCTTCGACGTTTTCAACGGCTTTTTTAACGTGCATTTCGCAATGCGCGCACATCATTCCTTCTACGTTATAAACTTTTTCCATTTTTATCTCCCTCGGCGAATTATCGCCATTTGAATTTTCTTCGACGTCGCCCGTAAGCGTACAGGACTCGTCGTCACAGCCGATAGTTATCTCGTCCGGGCGAACGGCGTTGAGCCTTAACGCGTTCGTCACCACGAACAGGCTCGACAAGCTCATCGCCGCGGCGGCGATCATGGGCGAAAGCGTTATCCCGAGCCCCGCGAGCGCTCCGCCCGCTATCGGAATACAAATAACGTTGTAAATAAACGCCCAGAACAAGTTCTCTTTTATATTTTTTATCGTCTTACGCGAAAGCTTGAGCGCGAACGCAAGCCCCGCAAGGTCGTTCATAAGCACTACGTCGGCGCTGTCCACGGCGACGAACGATCCTTCCGCGACCGCCACGCCGAGATGCGCTTCGCTCAAAGCCACGGCGTCGTTCACTCCGTCGCCTACCATAGCCACGACGCGGTTTCGTTTGAGCGCTTTGACGACGTTTGCTTTGTCGTCGGGCAAAACGCCCGCGTAAACGTTTTCGGGCGGGATACCCACTCTCTTTGCGACCGCGCGAGCAGTTTTTTCGTTGTCGCCCGTGAGCATATAAACTTCTACGCCGCTCTTATTGAGATTTTCGATCACAGCGCGCGCGCTTTTCTTTTCTCTGTCGGCAACGGCTATAACGCCGAGAAGCCTTCCGTCGAAAGCAAAGTACAGCGGCGTTTTTCCTTCGTTCGACAGCGCGTCGGCGTCTATCGAAGAAACGTCTATCCCGCGCGCCTTCATAAGCGCGGCGTTGCCGCCTAAAGCCATTTTTCCGTCTATCACGCCTTCAAGCCCGAGCCCCGCAAGCGTTCTGAAGTTTTCGACAGCCGAAGTTTTTGCCGTAACGCCGTTGGTGACGGCGACGGACAGCGGGTGTTCGCTCAATCTTTCGAGCGACAGAGCTACGCTCTCCAACTCGTCAACGCTCACGCCGTTTACGGGAATAACGTCTGAAACGACGGGCATACCGACGGTGACGGTGCCCGTTTTGTCGAGCACGACGGCGTTGACCTTGCCTGCCGTTTCAAGCCCCGTCGCGTTTTTATACAGCACGCCGTGTTTTGCGCCTACGCCGCTTCCGACCATTATGGCAACGGGAGTGGCAAGCCCAAGCGCGCACGGACACGAGATGACGAGTACCGCGACGGCTCTTTGCAGAGAAGTCGACACGCCTGCGCCCGTTATCATCCATATCGCGAATACCACGAGCGCTACGCCCATGACCGCGGGAACGAATATCCCCGCGACCTTGTCGGCAAGCCTTGCTATCGGCGCCTTGGTGAGATTTACGTTTTTGACCATTTCGAGTATTTTACTGAAAGTCGTATCTTCGCCGACGCTCGTAGCTTTCGCCACGACGTAGCCGTTCAGGTTTACCGTCGAAGCCGAAAGTTTGCTTCCGATAGTCTTATCCACGGGAATACTCTCGCCCGTAAGATACGATTCGTTTACCGAGCACGAGCCCTTGATAACTTCGCCGTCGACGGGTATCTGTTCGCCCGTTCTCACGACGAAAACATCGCCCGTCTTAACGGCTTCCACCGCGACGACGCTTTCAACTTCACCGTTTAAAATCGTAGCCGTTTTAGGGGCAAGGCTCAACAAACTCTCGTAAGAGTTTGTCGTTTTTCTCTTTGAATAACTTTCGAGCGTCTTTCCGACGGTTACGAGAGTTACTATCATCGCCGCGCCTTCGAAGTAAAGATCGTGAATAAGATGCGCCGCGTGAACGCCGTTTAAGTAAGCAACGAGTATCGTCACCGTGACGTAGGCGCTGTATAAAAAGCTTGCTCCGCTTCCGAGAGCCACGAGCGTATCCATATTCGGAGAAAGGTGTAAAAGCGACTTCGTTCCGCTGACGAAAAACCTTCCGTGGATTATCATTATCGACAGCGCTATCGCCATCTCGAGAAAGGCGCAAACTACCACGCCGACGCCTTCGGTCAGGAATGAAGGAAGTTTCAGCCCTATCATAGGTCCCATTGAAATATACATGAGCGCAAGCAAAAGAACGACGCTTATCGCAAGCCTTACGAGAAGCGACGTCGTTTCTTTGTCTTTTCGCGGAGCCGCCGTGGTTTTCTTTAAAACCGAAGCCTTGTACCCCGCCGCGCCGACTGCGGAAATAATCTTTTCTTCGTTGCACGGCGACGAATAATTGACGGACATTTCGTTCGTCAACAAACTTACCGTAACTTCCGAAACGCCTTCGAGCTTTGCGACCGCCTTTTCAACGCGCGCCACGCAAGCCGAACAGCTCATTCCGCCGACCGAAAACTTTTCTTTCATCGTTTATCCTTACCGTTTTCGCGCTCTGAATATTTTTCCGCGCGAAATTTACGATATAATTATAGCCTTTTTTAAAAAATATGTAAAGCGTTTGACCTTACTGTTTACTTATAATACTTATTTACTATATACAAAAGTTAGCTTTCGCACGCATTTTGCGCCAATAAAAATATCCGTAACGGCGCTTTGCCGCGTACGGATATTTTTATGGAGGATAATCTTTTCCCGTTCGCCTATAAGCGAGCTTAACGCCTTTTATTTCAGCGTTACGCCTTTACTCGCCCGTCGTTTGAAGAAAAAAGGAAGATAAAACAAGCGGCTCAAAACAGTTTTCTGCGAACGAATTGAAAAAGCTTTTCGCAAACGGAATACGGAAAGCCTTTCGTAGCGCTGAACGCGTCGGTTTTCCCGTAATCCTTGCTTTACGGTATTATCATACCACTAATCGGGCGTTATGTCAAGAAATATATGAAACTTTTTTCATATAAATTTACCGAGAAAAGTCCGAAACAAAATTTTAATTTCATCAATTTTCGTTTTATTATTGCTTTTTTTTGAATTTTGTTATAAAATATACTTATGTCAAGTACGGGAAAGATAAGGGAACCCAAACAAGAGCGTTCCATTGAAACGAAAAACAAGATAATCGCCGCGGGGTACGAAGTGTTTTCGACCGTCGGCTACTACGGCACGAACACCGCGGAGATAGCCAAAGTTGCGGGCGTATCGACGGGGATAGTTTACGGTTATTTCAGAGATAAACGCGATATTTTGCTTTGTGTTCTGAAAATTTATATCGAAACGATAACCAAACCCATTTACGAGATAACCGAAAATTTAGCTTCGCCCGTAGACGTGAACGCGCTCGTTAAGAGCGTAGTCGACGAAGTTATAAAGATACACGAAGAAAACGCGCGCCTTCACAATACGCTCCACTCGCTCGCCGCCAGCGACGACGGCGTCGAAGCGCAATTTTCCGAGCTTGAAAAGGATATCACGGTAAGGATTTCCAAGTCGCTTACGGACTGCGGGCTTAATTCGGAGCACATGTTTGAAAAGGTACACCTTGCGATGAATATGCTTCAATCTTTCGCGCACGAATACGTTTTCGATAAACACCAGTATATCGATTACGCCGCTATGCGCAAGACCGTTTGCTCGATGATCGCGGGGTTATTCGCGTAATTTAATCGAAAATATTCATTTTAAAACCGCTCTGCCGAAAAGCTTTTCGGCAGAGCGGTTATTTTTTTTGAATAATATCAATGAGTTTTGAGCAGATGATTCAAAAACAAAAGCGCCTGAACGGGAATGCCCGCAAGAAAGAGATACCAGAAGGCGTAAATTTTCAGTTGAAGGTAAATACTTAATAACATCGACCAGACTAATATCGACTGCGTTATCAGGAAATAAAGATGCGGCGCACGCCATTTATAGAAAAAGAGCATCAGAATAACCGACGAAGTAGGTATCGCCCAGATATACGCGCGCCACATGACCTGCGCCTTCGTCGAAATAATTCCGTAAATAAAGATAAGCGTTGCCAAAAGCAGCACCGAAACTACCGCCATACACGAGATAAGGCTTCTGTTGAAGAGCACCTTTTTTTCTTCTTCAATGCGGCGAGCTTCTTCGGATTCGTCGTAAGATACGGCGTTTTGAGATTCGGGGTCTAAAAACCAGTCGAGCGATACGCCGAAAAGCTCGGATAATTGCACGAGCGTTTCAACGTCGGGAAGCGCTTCAGCCCGTTCCCACTTTGAAACGGTCTTATCCGAATAATTCAATTTTTGCGCCAACGCGCTTTGCGTAAGGTGATTCGCTTTTCTTACAGCGATAAGGTTGTCGGCAAAAATTCTCTTAATGTTTTCCATCTGTAATAATTCCTTTTATATACCGAAACGAGGATATTATACCACATAAATTGACTTATTGCAAGGTTTTTCAAGACAATTCTACTCCAAGTAGAGAACGAAAAGGACGCTACGCAGGCGAGAAAAAGCTTTCTCTTAAATTTAGAGAGTAGTAGAGTATTTCTTTATAAAATACGCTTGCATTTATTTTTTCGTCGTTTTATACTTATCGTGCTTTCGTAATCTGACGAATCCGCTTATTTTATTATTATGATTAAAGGTAAAATATGAAAGTTGCAATCGTGTGCGACGTTCTCGGCAAATCGAACAACGGAACGACTATCGCTTTGACTAATTTGATAAATTCTCTTCGCAATAAAGGGCACGAAGTCACGGTCGTCTGCCCGGACGCAGACAAAAAAGACGTCCCCGGCTACGCCGTAGTACCCGTAAGAAGGTTTCTTCCGCTAGCTTCCGCGATATTGAGATCGAACGGAGTTAAGCTTGCAAAACCCGACAAGAAACTTATGACCAAGGTCATTTCCGAGTGCGACGTAGTACACGTGGAGATACCTTTATCGCTCGGCGTTTGCGCCGCGAAAATAGCTCGTAAACTGAATAAGCCCATGACCGTCGCCTTTCACATGCAGGCTGAAAACCTTACGGCGCACTTCGGGCTGATGAATTTCGAACCCGCAAACAGGCTCGTTTATAAGACGATATATTCGCTTGTATACGAAAAGGCTTTCGCCGTTCACTACCCCACGCGCTTTATAAAGGACGTTTTCGAGAATACCGTCAGAAAGAAAACCAACGCTTATGTCATTTCAAACGGCGTGAACAAAGAATTTTTCAAAAATGCGGACGAGAAATTCGACCGCGTTTCCGATAAATTCACTATTCTTTGCGCGGGTAGGTTGAGCGCCGAAAAAGCCCAACAACAGCTTATATACGCGTTGAGCAAAAGCAAACATAAAGACGATATCCACGTACTTTTCGCAGGCGACGGACCTAAAAAACACAAACTCACCCGCCTTATAAAAAAATACGACGTGGACGCCGAATTCAAATTTTTCACGCGTGAACAGCTCATCGCCGCGCAACACGGCTCCGACTTGTACGTTCATACCGCGCTTATGGAGATCGAGGCGCTTTGCTGTATCGAAGCGATCGTCAGCGGGCTCGTACCGCTGATATGCAATTCGCCAAAGAGCGCGACGGCGAGCTTCGCCATTGACGAAAACAATCTCTTCACCCCCTTCGACAGCGCCGAGCTTGCCGCAAAGATAGATTTCTGGTACGAACACCCCGAGCTTATCAAAGTTTACAAGGAAAGGTACCGTAAAACGATAAGCGCTTTCGACCAGTCGGCGTGTATGGATAAAATGGAAAAAATGCTCTACGACGCGTACTCGAGCGCAAATAAAAACGGAAGCGGTAACGAAAATTGAAACGTAAAACTTTTTATTTCACCGATCCCGTAAACGACGACTTTGCGGGAACGAACGTTAAGCGAAAGCCGTTAAAGGACGATTTCGTTTATCTTTCAAAAAACCCTTTTTTTAAGTTTTTTTCCTTCGTGACGTACAGACTTATCGCTACGCCGATAGTTTTTCTGATAAACAAACTCGTTTACCACGAAAAGATAATCGGTCGCAAAAAACTGAAAAAATACCGCAAAAACGGATACTTTTTATACGCTAATCACGTTCACGTCCCCGCCGACGCATATACCCCTACGCTCGTGACGTTTCCCAAAAAAGCGTATATACTCGTCAATCCCGACGCAACTTCCATACCCGTCGTAAGCACGTTAGTTAAAGCTTTCGGCGGACTTCCCGTGCCCGACTCTCCAAAGCTTTACAGAGCGTTCAAAAAGTCTATAGACGAGCTTGCCGAAAGAAAAAAGGTCGTGACCATCTACCCCGAAGCGCACGTCTGGCCGTATTATACTGGTATACGCCCCTTTAAAGATGCGTCCTTCAAATATCCCGCCGAGCACGACAAACCGATTTTCGTCTTTACGCGGACTATCAAGAAAAAAAAGTTTTCGTCACGACCGAAATTCGTCGTTTACGTCGACGGGCCTTTCTTCCCCGAAAAGGAAAACACCGTCAAACAAAACCAAAAATTGTTGCGTGACGCAGCTTACCGCGCCATGCTCGAACGTAGTGCAAACTCGACTTATCAAGTGAACGATTACGTTTACCTTGACGATAAAAACAACGAAAAAGCCGCCGTATAGGTCGATTAACGGCGACTTTTAAAAAAACCGTCGCGCTTTTTGTAACGCGACGGTTTTTAAATTAAGACCTGTTTGAGTAATACCCGTTTTCGGTGTTTTCGGCAACCAGCCCGAATATTCCGCCTAAAAGGTAGAAAATATCGCCGAACACGCCTACGACTATCATAACGATATGCGGGGCATTTTCGGTCACGCCGTTTTCAAGCGCGCGAGTCGCGTTGTTGGCAAGGACGAGCGTCACTATCGATAAGACGAGCGCAACTGCCCCGCCGATAGTGAAACCCGTTCCGGTAGCCATATTCAGAAAACTTGCGACAGCCTGAAAATTTACCGCTATCGCTTCGCCGAATATCATTACGGCTACGCCGAGTAAGAGCATAAGCGAAGTCATAACTATCTCGATGATATTTACGACTTTACCTACCGTGTACAGTATTTTTGAAGCATTTCCCATAGAATTTCTCCTTTTCAAACATTATGCGCCGAAAGGAGTCGTTCTATGCGTGGATACTCAAGCTCGTTATTCGAGATATTTCGATCTTAACGATTTAATATCTTCGTCACTTACTCCGAGCTCCGTTTTGATATAGTTTATCACAGAGCCGTAGCTTCCGTTCATATAGTCGAACGCCTTTTGCATAAAGCTCTCGTTTACGCCTTCAAATAAAGTAATAAGTCCGTCTATAACTTCGTTATCGAAGCCTTTGTCCGTCAGATCGTTGCGAAGCGCGGATATGGTGGCGGCTCTGTAAACGTTGGTTGCGAGATAGTCGTCCATGGCAGTTTTTTCGTCGACGCCGAGCGCCGAAAGTATAAGGACGGATGCTATACCCGTGCGGTCTTTACCGCCCGAACAATGCCATAAAACGGCTTCGTCTTCGGAAGACGCCAAAAGCACTTCAAAGAATCTTGAAAAAGCTTTGCGCCCGAACTCGCTTGCGAGAACGTTCGCGTATAAATCGTCGCTCAATAGTCCTAATTGTAAACCCATTTTATATATAAGGATAGGTTCAGGCTCGTCGGAATACGCGTTTTTAAGGCTTTCCTGAGAAAACTTTTCCATTATCGCATCGTCAAAAACGGGTATATTGTAAAAGTTTACGCCGTCGATCGCGGGATCGGGCAGAAGAGCCGCTTCCTGAGCGTTTCTCAAATCTATGACGTGCGCAAGATTATATTCGGTTTTCAATCTCAAAATATCTTCCGCGGACAAAGAGTTGAGCTTTGCCGTGCGTAGCAAAAGCCCGCTTTTGACTTTTTTACCGTCAAGCGTAACGTAGCCGCCAAGCTCTCTCGCGTTGGCAACGCTTTTGAGATTTAACGATCTTTTCATTTCTTCGGGCATACCTTTCTCCGATTTTTTAACGGTTTTCATACGGCGGCTTATTCAGCGCATTTTCGCGGCACCTCGCCTTGCCGTTTTAAATATTATATATGACCGAAGGCTTCAAAGTCAATCGAAAAAGCCGATAAATGCCCCCTTCTCCCTGTGATTTTTCTCCGACTTACGCAAAAATCAAGATTAACGGACGATTTTTTGTCCGTAATAAAAATAAATTTTAAAAAAGCCGAAAAAGTATACGCAAACACTTGAAATTTTTCCAAAATTCTGTTATTATATTATAGCTATTTGAAATTGGGGACTCGCCAAGCGGTAAGGCTACGGACTCTGACTCCGTCATCCGGGGGTTCAAATCCCTCGTCCCCAGCCATAAAAAAGGACACGCGTTTGCGTGTCCTTTCTTTGCGTTTTCAGATAAAATAAGGGATTTGAACCCCGCGCGAGCACGGCGAGCGCAAAATCATATATTTATGACTTTCGGCATTGCCGTAGGCAATCTCAATGCGGAACGCATTGCCGAAACGTCTGCAAATCCCTCGTCCCCGGCCATGAGAAAGGACACGCGTTTACTGCTCTTCTTATAGGGATTTTTTTAGATATTATAAAGGGGCTGTCGCAAGTTGATAATTACGATTTGCGACAGCCGATTTTTTACAGCGAATATTGATTTGAATAAAAAAAACAGACG
>CACXHH010000043.1 GCA_902767455.1 uncultured Eubacteriales bacterium | reverse complement strand
TTTGCCGCGGCTCCGCATAGGAGATTGTCGGCTACGCACCAGAAGTTTATCGAATTCTTTTCGGAACCGTCGAGCCTCACCCTTCCGACGAAAACTTCGTCTTTACCGTCGGCGTCGACGGCGGTGGGGTAATCTTTTCCGCGATAAAGCTTTACGTTCGGGGCGCTTTGCAGGACGTCGTAAATATCTTTAAGAGTAAAGCTTTTTTCAAAAGTCACGTTCACGCTTTCCGAGTGACAGTTGAATACGGGTACGCGAACGCACGTCGCCGTCACGTTAAGGTCGGGTAAGTGCAGTATTTTACGCGTTTCGTCGATCATTTTGCGTTCTTCGCGGGTGTAACCGTTGGGTAAAAAAGAATCTATATGCGGAATACAATTTGAAAAGATAGGGGTGGGGAAGAACTCGTTTTTTCTTCCGAGAACGCCGTTTTTCAAATCGTCTATCCCGCGCCGCCCGGCGCCGGAAACCGCCTGAAAAGTCGTATACACGACGCGTTTTATTCCAAAAGCCGAGTGCAGCGGCTTCAAAACGGTGACCGCCTGAATGGTGGAACAGTTGGGGTTGGCGATTATCCCGTGATTAAAGAATATATCTTCGCCGTTCACGCACGGGACTACGAGCGGAACGTTTTCGTCCTGTCTGAACGCGCGTGAATTATCTATTACGACGGCGCCCGCTCTTGCAAACGACGGCGCGAATTTTTCGCTTACCTCCGCGCCTGCGGAAAAGAGCGCGTAATCGAATTTGAAAAGCGAGGGCGAAAGCTCGTTCAAGACGTTGACCTTACATAGCTTTCCCGCAACGGAAAACGTTTGCCCGGAACTTTTTTCGCTCGCGAAAAGCGCGCATTCGTCTATCGGGATACGGCGTTCGTTCAATACGGAGATCATTTTTCTTCCTACCACGCCCGTAGCGCCGACTATTGCGATATTCATCAAAACTCCGAAAAACAGTTTCAGCTGATAAATACAAGACTATATTAGCACAAAAAAAATTAAAAAGCAAAGTTTTTTTCGCTATCGGCCTTGTTTTTATTTGTAATAATTTATATTTTAGTATATTATATAATTAAGATTTTATGCGCATTTGTAGAAAATCGCAAAAATCAAGGCTGATCGAAGAGGTAAAAAATGGCTAAAAAGAGTTCTTCAAAGAAGCGCGTCGTCGACAAACGCGGAGAATCGTATTCCAAAGGGCTTACTGACGTTTCCGGGCGCGACGGGTTTTACCGCAATAATATCAACGTAGGTCGCTGGGCGTACGGCGCGGAAATATTGAGATCGAATTTAGGGAAAATAGTAGGATTAAACCTTATTATGCTGTTGTTTTTCGCGCCGATAGCGTACTTTTTGTTCGTAAGGTTTTCTCAACAGTATACTCTCGCGCACAACGCGCCGTTCTCGGCAAATCTCGGCGTAGGGTACGTGCCCTTCCCCAACCTCGTAGGTCTTGAAGAAGCCATCAATCTCGATATCAATATGTACTTCTTCCTGAAACTCCCGATAATGGGGCTTTGGCTGTCGATAGGGCTTTCGGGCGGAATGTACGTTATGCGTAATATGTGCTGGGGCGAGCCCGTAAATCTTTTCAAAGACTTCTGGCTCGGGATAAAGCGCAATATCGTGCCCGTGGTCATTTCCACCGTTTTGTTTACGGTAGTTTTCGCGTCGGCGTTTATAGGTATGTCCTATCTCGACTATTCGGGCGCTATGGCGGGCGGAAAAAAGTGGTACGAGATAGTTGCGAAGATACTTCTCATCGTTGCCGTCGTGTTCGCGTCGCTGTGGTTTATGGCGATGCTCTCGATGTCGGTAACGTACAAAGGCAACTTCTTCAAATTGATGCGCAACAGCGCGCTTATATCCGCCGTGCTTATCCCGCTCAACATTTTCTTTGCGGTATTCGCGCTTATTCCCTTCGTATTCCTTATGCTCGGAACGACCTTCCTTATGCTCGGCGTGCTTGCTATCGCGCTCATAGGAATATCTTTCTTTATGCTCGTATGGACCGTTTACAGTCAATGGATATATGATAAGTTCATCAACGGCAACGCTACCGCCTACGTTCCCACCGAAGCGGACGCCGCCAAGAAAAAAGCTCGCGAAGCCGCTACGACTTCGGGCGTTTCCGAAGAGGCGGGCTACGAAACGGTAGGCGCGGTCGAAAGTTTTGCCGCAGTTGCCAAACCCGTGACCGACGAAGACGTTACCGTTTGCGAACTCCCCGCGATGTTTACCCTTGCCGATATCAGGAAGGTCAACGAAAGCAAGCTCGAAATGAAAAATGACGCCGAAGAATATTCAAAGGATCCCGACGCGTATATGAAGGCGCACGGCACCGTTGAAGAAGAATTCGAGATACCCGAAGAAGTTTCGGGCTCGACGGAGCAGGCGACGGAAGGCACCGTCAACGAAACCTTACCCCGCCCGGAAGATGACGCGGCTTCGACGAAGACTAAAAAATCGGGCAAAAAATCCAAAAAGTGATTTTACAACGTAAAAGGAAAGTATGAATAAAGCTTACAGCGCGCTGTCAAAGGTGTACGAAACGCTTATGGACGGCGACGATTACAGACGCTGGGCGGACAGGCTGATCACGCTTTTGAACGAAAACGTTTCGTCGGGCGCGTTCGGCTACGATCTTGCCTGCGGAAGCGGCTATTTCACCCGCGCAATAAAACGCGCGGGCTACGACGTGGTGGGCGTTGATATTTCGGAAGAGATGCTCACCGAAGCGAAAAAACTGTGCGCAAAAGAAAATCTCAACGTTGAATTTTTAAGGCAGGACATGACCTGCCTTAAAAGCTTTAAAAAAGCCGATTTTCTGACTTGTATCAACGACGGCGTGAATTATCTTTCACCCGAAAGGCTGAAAAAGGCGTTTAAAACCTTCTTTTCGCGGCTTGGCGACGGCGGCGCGCTGCTGTTCGATTTTTCCACCGAGTATAAACTTCGCGGCGTGATAGGCGACAATATGTTCGGCGAAGATTACGACGATCTGTCGTATCTGTGGTTCAACAAGCTTTACGACGACCGCGTGGAGATGGAACTGTCGGTGTTTACGCGCGTCGGAGAGCTGTTTGAGAAGCGCGAAGAAAGCCACGTTCAGTATATACACACGCTTTCTTTTATGGAAAAGAGTTTGAAAGAAGCCGGGTTTATAAGCGTAAAAGCCTGCGCTTTCGGCGGCGGAGAAATACTTTCCGACACGCAGAGAATAGAGATAATAGCTACTAAAAAACGATAAAACAAAACGGAAAATTATGGGAAGAATACTTAAAACACTTTTATACGACGGGGATATTTCCCTTTCGATTCTTGATACGACGGATATCGTCAACACGGCGATAGAATACCACGGGCTTACCCCGCTTGCGGCGGCGGCGCTCGGCAGAACTATGACGGCGGTCGCGTTTATGGCGGCTTCGTCTTTGAAAAACGACGACGACAGATTATCCGTCACCATCACGGGCGACGGCGTAGGCGGTCAGATAGTAGTCTGTTCGGACAGTAAACTTCATATCCGCGGCTATATAGATAATCCGCGCGCCGATTTGCCGCTCAATTCTCTCGGCAAGCTGGACGTGGCGGGCTGCGTAGGAAAACACGGCAGGATCTCGGTAGTCAAAAATCTCGGGTTGAAAGAGCCTTACACGGGCAGTTGTAACATAATAAGCGGAGAGATAGCCGAAGACTTCGCAAGCTATTATACTTTCAGCGAGCAACAGCCTACGGGCATGGCGCTCGGCGTAAAGATAGGTACCGACTATAAATGCGTAGGCGCGGGCGGCGTGGTCATGCAACCCATGCCCGGCGCGAAAGAAGAGAGCATCGACATGGCTGAAAAGCTTCTTTCGGAGTTTTCCGCCGTCAGCACGCTCATCGAAAACGGCGGGATAGAAGGCATCGTCGAAAAGTTCTTCAAGGACGCCGAGTTTGAAGAGTACGAACCGCGTTACGAGTGCAACTGTTCAAAAGATTACGTTGATAAAATACTGATAACTCTCGGCGAAAAAGAGTTATATTCTTCCATAGAAAAAGAAGGAAAAATCGAAGTGGTATGCCACTTCTGTCCTAAAAAATACACATACTTCAAAGAGGACATCGACGTCCTTTTAGGGAAAAATGGCTCGAACGAATAAACCGCGCGAACAATTTGACGAATTATATCTTAAACTTGCTCAACGCCGAAAGGAAGAAGGCGACCTTTCGGGCAGCCTTATCGTGCTCAGAAATCTCGAAGACGACGGCAAGGCTACGCCCGAAGTTTACGCTACGATAGGCGAGATATATTTCGATATGGAGATATATTCGCTCTCGCGCGAGTACTGGTTCAAATACTTGTCTTCGTCGCCGAAAACGGAAGTAAAACTTCGCGCTTACAGCGCGCTCGGGGCGTGTTATTGTATCACCATGGATAACTACATGATGGGTTACTATTACGACCTTGAGTTTTCCTTGAAGCCGCAGGAAGAACAGGAATACGACCACGTGCTTATGGATTATTTCGACTACACCAAGGAAGAATTCCCAGAGTTTTACGTTACCTATCCGATAGAAAATTTAAGTTCGGACAACTTGTTCGTTTCCGCCGTGGACTACGCCGACAAGGGCGATTACGACGAAGCCATCAGGCGTTTTTCGCTCGTCAAGCCCGAATACGACGATTACGACGAAGCGGCGTACCGCTGCGCGTGCTGTATGAAGGAAAAGGGCGTTTCCGACGCAGAGATCGCCGATTATCTCAAAGATAAATATTCCGTCGCGCAAAAGGGAAGCAAAATTCCGCTGTACGTTTGCGAGCTTCTCGACAAGAAGGACAAGGAAGAGCTTAAAAAGTACCTTGCCGAAGCCGAAAAGTGCGATAGCGACGAACCTGCCGACTGGTATTTTATAGCGCGCGTCTATGCCGAAATAGGTATGGACGAAAAAGCCTTCCCCGCGCTTGACAAATCGCTTTACTATAACCCTTACGAAGTGCGAAGCCTGTATCTGTACGCCGTGCTTTTATATAACGCGGGCGATCTCAAAGCGAGCGCCGAATATTTCAAAAAGGGTTACGATATAAGCCGCGACGTGGTAAATCTGTTCTTATACCGCCTGTGTCTTTCGGCGGACGCAAAAACGATTTCTCCTACGCTTAAACCTTCTTACGGGCTTCCGGAGCGGGCGGCGGCTGAAATAATCACCGAGATCGCACTCATCGTTGCGGGCGGCAAGTATAGATTGAAGGGCTACACCGTCGACCAACTCATCGAATACGCAGAATTCGGGTTGAGTTTTTCAAACAATCTGCTTTCCGATTTCCTGCTTTGCCTTATGAAATACGCGCCTGCAAAAGTGAAAAATCATCTTATCTCGCGCCTTTACTCCGAAACGGTCAGAAACTACGTTAAGATGCACATTATCGAAGCGCTCGTCTTAACGGGGTATCATAAGAAGGTGGACGTCGTTTTCGACGGCATACTGCTGACGCTCAAACTTAAAAAAGTATCTTTCGACGGCGACGACTCGTCGGTATTCCTTAAAGCTTACGC
>CACXHH010000042.1 GCA_902767455.1 uncultured Eubacteriales bacterium | reverse complement strand
TACGGCGACGAAGTTACCGAAGAAGAAGTATTTTTCGGAAAACTCCCCATGCGGATAAACGTGCCGTTTACATATCAATACCCCGCAAGCGGCATCGGCGACGCTACGTATCACGAAGTAATCTGGTACAAGCGAGAGTTTACCGTAACCGAAGAAAACAAGAGAAGAAACGCTCTTTTGTGTTTCAACGGCGCCGACTACGAGTGCGACGTATGGATGAACGGTAAACACGTCGTGAAACACGTGGGCGGTTTTACGCCTTTTTCAGCCGACGTCAGCGATCTCGTCGCGACCAAAAACGTAATAATCGTCAGGTGCGTGGATACGCTCGACACTTCCGTTCCGCGCGGAAAACAGAGCTGGACGAACGAGCGTTTCGGCTGCTGGTATATCCCCAACAGCGGTATCTGGCAGAGCGTGTGGCTTGAATTTTTCGACGGCGATTGTCTTGAAAAGTATTCGCTTACGACGGATATCGACAGATGCGGCTTCGGCGGCGAGCTCGTAACGCTCAAAGGCGGCGCAACCGCTTGCAGAATGACGGTCGCCTACAAAGGTAAACACGTAAAGACTCAGACGTTCTCGCTCACGGGCAAGCATACTCGCTACGAAGTTCTCTTCACCGAACTCGATTTCGTCGACGAAAGTTTCTGGTGGACGCCCGAAACGCCCAACCTTTTCTATCTCGATATAGAGCTTCTGTCGGGTGATAAGGTCGTAGACGTAACTCATACCCGTTTCGGCATGCGCAAGATTAGCGTTGAAGAAGATAAGCTCCTTTTAAACAACAGACCGTACTATCAGCGCCTTATCCTCGACCAGGGTTACTTTGCCGAGAGCGGACTTACGCCCCCGTCGGCGGAAGCGCTTCGCGAAGATATACGTTTGTCCAAAGCCATGGGCTTCAACGGCGCGAGAAAGCATCAGAAGTTCGAGGATCCGTATTTTTACTATTACGCCGAAGAAGAAGGCTTTTTGACCTGGTGCGAAATGCCTTCGGCGTACAACTTCAACTGCGACGAACAGTATAACCTGCTTACCGAGTGGCTGAATATAGTCGCGTCGGCGAGGAACTTCACGAGCGTGGTGTGTTACGTACCGCTCAACGAGAGCTGGGGCGTGAGAAAGATACTTTCCGACAAAGCTCAGCAGGACTTTGCCCGCGCCATGTATTACGCAACCAAGGCGCAGGACGCTTCAAGACCTATCTCCCTCAACGACGGTTGGGAAAACGTAGAGCCGACCGATCTCGTGTCTATTCACGATTACGCTTTTGACAGCAAGGATTTTGCCGATAAGTATTACGCGGATAATTACGACGTCGTATACCCCGCAAACCGCAAGCTCATGGCGATAGACAATCTCTATACGGGTCAGCCCGTAGTGTTCAGCGAATTCGGCGGTATCGCAATGAAGAAGGATTCTCACGGCGAGAACTGGGGCTACAACACTTCCGCAAAAGACGACGAAGAGTTCTATAAGCGTTACGACGACCTTATGCGCGGCGTGCGCGAGATGAATTTCTCGGGCTTTTGCTACACTCAGCTTACCGACGTTCAGCAGGAAGTGAACGGGCTTCTCGACGAAAATCACAAGCCCAAATTCGACCTTGAAAAACTCAAAAAAATGACCGACAGAAAGTAAAAACGCCTTTTTTAGGTCAAAAAAACACCCGTATTTAAAAATACGGCGTAATAACACGAGTTTTAAACGCCTGAAATTTCGGGCGTTTTCTTTTGCCGCGAATACGCCCCGAAAAGAGTGCCGTTTTGGTACAAAAGAAAACTAAAAAATCCATATAAAATTTTCAAAAAGGTATTGACAAACTTTTTTTATGTGTTACAATAATTAAAGAAGATAATGTTATCGATAACATACGAACTTTGATGTTAACGATAACAATCGCGACTGAAACGAAGGTACCGAAATGATCAGAACGAATATCACGGGGATAGGCGATCCCTTTATTTTAAGAGAAGGCGACACGTACTATATGTACGCCACCAACAGCGAAAAAGGCTTCAAGGTTTACACTTCTTCCGACCTTGAAAACTGGAAGGACGAAGGTCACGTTTACGAAAACAGCGCCTGGGGCGAAAATTGTTTCTGGGCGCCCGAAGTATATAAGCTCGGCGAAGGCAGATACGCCCTTTTATACACCGCCCGTTGGAGCAAAAATCATTCGCTTCGCACGGGGCTCGCGTTCGGTCCGAGTCCGCTCGGTCCGTTCAAGGACAGGACGGACGGTCCGCTTTTCGATCTTGGTTTTGCCACCATCGACGCGACCTTTTTGTTCGACGGCGGAAAGAATTACATATTCTACGTCCGCGATTGCAGCGAAAACGTTATAAACGGCGTTCACACGAGCATAATTTACGCCGCCGAGATGGACGAAAACCTTGAAAAATTCGTCACCGAGCCGATAATAATTTCGAGGCCCGACACCGCTTGGGAAACGGAGCACGACCCTGAGTGGCAGTGGAACGAAGGCCCCGCCGTAATCAAGCTCAACGGAAGGTATTATCTCAACTATTCGTCCAACTGCTACGCGAGCCTTCATTACAGCGTTTGCTGTTCGGAAGCGACTTCGCCGCTCGGCCCGTACGTCAAATACGATAATAACCCCATTTTGAAGTACAGAGAAAACGATTTTTCGGGTCCGGGGCACAACGCTTTCTTTACTGACGTGAACGGCAGGCTTATGACGGCTTTCCATATCCACACTTACTACGATAAACCGAGCGGAAACCGCCGCGCTTGCTTTGCTCCCGTTGCTTTCGATAAAGAAGGAAAGATGATAATAGAAGTCGACGGCTGAAAACCGTCGGCGTCGGGAAAGGGCGCTTATTTGATTGAAAAACGACCAAACTTGTCGATTTTGGTATTACGGCTGAAAATCGGCGCTTAATAAATATATAGCTTGTCGACGGTTTTCGTTGACGAAATACGTTTGCGTCGACGAAGCTCGCGCGCGATACACGTATTATATAAAAAGGTTAAATGCGTTATCGCTTCGCGACGGCTTGCGGAAAAAGCGAAAACGCGGTCTGTCGGCAAAGCGAGCCGACGGCTGATTGTTATGACGAAGAATCACGTGACAATGAAGGACGTGGCGAAAAAAGCCCGCGTCACAACACAGACGGTATCCCGCGCTTTAAGCGGCGGAAGCGTTCATCCCGAAACTCAGAGAAGGATATTGAAGATAGCCGAACAGCTCGGCTACGTCAAAAATTCTTCCGCGTCGGCGCTCCGCAGCGGAAGGGCGAAAGTAGTAGCCGTGTTATACGACGATCCGCGTAACCTTTTCTTCCCGCTCATTACCGACTTTTTACAGGAAAATCTCCAACGCGAAGGCTATATCATACTGACGATGGCGGTAAGAAAGCCGCGTATGGATATGGAAACGTACAATCTGTCGCTTTCGCAGAACGTTTCGGGCATTATAAGCTACCTTGAACCGACCGAAGAATTCGACGGCGCCATATCGGGCAAAAATATCCCGATGCTTCTGCTTGGCAGACATACCGAGTCCGTCAACTTCGACAGCGTTGAGTTCGACGATTTTTCGGGCGGCGTGCTTGCCGCCGAAAGGCTTATCGACCACGACGGCTGTAAAAACGTTCTCTACGTTACCGAAAACCTTGCGATTTCTTGTCTGAAACGAAGGCTCGACGGGTTCGAGAGCGTCCTTGAAAACAAAAGCGACGTGCGATTCGGGATATGCGAAGCGTGCGACGTAATAGAAAAGCTCGATAAGCTCAATTTAGAAAATTCGCTTCCCGACGGCGTGTTCTGCTTCAACGATATGACGGCGATGAAGGTGCTCAACTGGTACGACAGCCGCAAAATACCCGCCCCGAAGGTCATGGGGTTCGATAATATCTCGCAGGAAGTGCTGTTGCCTTGTCAGTTGACGTCGGTAGGTTCGGACAAGTGCGAACTCGCAAAGACGGCGGTCGGCATCCTTATCGACAGAATGCGCGGCAACGACGGCGAACGCATAAGAAAGACCATTCCCGTATTTTTGGCGGAAGGAACTACGGCGTGAGCGAAGGCGAAAAAAGCGAAAACTATAAAGGTTTTCGATAAAAAATGAAAAATATTTTTAATTTTTAAATATTTTAAAAATATATTTTTAGGAGGTTTTTATGAACAAAAACAGATGGCTGGTCATCACTATCCTTGCGATGCTTTTGTCAGTTTGTCTTGCGTTCGTCGCATGCGACAACAGCGGGAAAAACAACAACAGTTCGGAAGAAGATACCAGTGCGACAACCGCGGTTCTCAGCTCCCTTACTTTAACGGGCGCTGACGATCTCACAATGCTTGCAGGCGAAACGCTTACGGCTGAAAAGCTCGCAGGCGTCAAAGCCGTGGCCGCTTTCACGACGGGCAACCCCGTTGAATACGACCTTTCGGCTACGCTTCCGAGCGGAATGTCTATCGACAAACTCGGTAAAACTCTCGAAGAAGGCGAGAACACCGTAACGGTTTCTTATCTTTTCGGCGGCATCACCAAACAGGCTACGTTCACCGTGACCGTGGAGAGCTCTCTTCCCGAAGGCGTTGAAACTCTCGAATCGATCCCCGAAGGCGCGTTGACTCTCAACGTTACCGTAGGCTCGAAGGATTATCTCGCTACCGGCGTATTCGCGTTCAGCTACGGCGAAACCGCTTTAGACGTGACCGCTTACGTTACCGACGAGATCATCTACACCGAAAGTTCCAGCATCTACACCCGCGACAGCGTTGAAATCGTTCTCGACAAAGTCATTCGTCAGAAAGGCTATACCGACAACACTGTCTCCGTTATCGTAGACGCCAACGGCAACGTTCTCGTAAAAGGACTCGCCGCACAGACGACCATTGCCGAATCGGGCGTTGAAGCTACCGCTTCTTTATTTACGCTTGACGGCAAGAAGGTAAACGGCTACAAACTCGCTATCTCCATTCCTTACACGCTCGTAGACGCTCAGAAGGAAGATTGCGATTTGGCAGTTGAAGTAGGTCTTACCAACGCTTATAACGCAACTATCCAGAGATTCGCTTATTCCAACCAGTACGGCGAAAACTACGCAAACGTTTACACGTTCGCTCACGTTACCGCCGAAGGTACGCTCGAAGCCAACAAGTACGTAAACTACGGTTATATCTGGGGCAACGGCGGCGCTCACCTTAACGCGGGCAGCTCCTGGAATCTCGATTACGACGACGGTACCGACGAAGCTTATATCAAGATGACGTCCAACGACTATCTTGATAACAATATTTATATGTTCGGTTCCAACGTTGAAAAGTATTACGCTCAGGTTTCCTTGAAGGTAGACGGCGCTAAGACGATGAGCGGCGGCAATTACGACCAGTATCCGAAATTCGGTATCATCGTTAAAAACGCCAACGATACCGCGGGCTTCGCGTACTACGTAGACGCAGTTTCCGATCCTTCCAACGGTAATATCCTTGCCGGCTCCACTCAGATCGGTTTCAACACCAGATCCAACGGTTGGGACGGTAAATGGTCCAACATCGGTCAGTCGGTAGGCGCTAACGCTTCCGTATATCAGAACGATTTCATAACTTTCGGTCTTTACCGTGACGGAAACATCTTCGTATTATATTATAACGGTGCAGCCGTTCACACTTACGTTGCCGAACTCGGAAACGACGGCGCGTACTTCGGTCTTTTCTCCTTCAACCTTATGTTGACGGCAAAAGACTATATGCTCGTTACCGACGAAGAAGCTCTTGCCGAATACGGCATCAAAGCCGACCCCGTTGATTATCTCTTCATGGGCGACAGCTATATCGATACCGCTTTCTGGTACAACTACGAAAATCAGTTCGGCGCTTTGAGCGCTGCCAACATCGGCGTTGGCGGAACGAAGATCCCTTACTGGGTAGATAATCTCTCCTTCGTAAAGATGAAATACGTTCCCGCTAACATTATCGTCCACATCGGCGTAAACGATATAGACGACTCTAACCTTACCGGGGCTCAGGCTTACAGCGAACTCGAAGAGATGCTCAACCTGTACCACACGACCTTCCCCGAAGCAAACATCTACTACGTCAATATCTGCAAGAACATGCTCTTCAAGGGCAAACACGCGGCTTACGCTACTCTTAACGCGGCGGTAAAGAACCTTGCCGCTACCACCGAATGGCTCTATATTATCGATATGGACGCCGCTATCACCGAAGACGCGGAAGGCTCCACGCAGCACTGGTACAGCGCTGACGGTCTGCACTACGGCGTTGACGGCTACGGTTTGTTCAATGCGAAAGTTTGCGAAGCTCTCGGTATCGAAAGACCTGAAGAACTCGGCGAAACCGGTCTTGGCGACGTT
Organism: uncultured Eubacteriales bacterium; assembly: GCA_902767455.1. GTDB lineage: Bacteria > Bacillota > Clostridia > Christensenellales > Borkfalkiaceae > UBA4636. Next base: position 309 of record CACXHH010000042.1, on the reverse strand, counting down.
GCCGCCGAAGGCGCTCCCGAATTCTCTTACAGCGCGGGCTGGACTTTGGAAAACGGCGTTGCTCACAACGCGGGTACTTCCTATAACCGTATCGGCGCCGAATCTCAGATCTTCGTAAACGGTCTGTACGCGTCCGACTTCTTTGCCGAAGTAGAACTCTCCATCGGAGACTGCTACTGCCAGAGCGACGAATGGGCTAAGACGGGTATCGCTATCCGTACGGCAAACTACACTTACTTCTACTTCATCAACACTTCTTCCGTCAATTTCATTAACCCGGGAAGAACGGCTGACGGTCACGTTATTTAC
>CACXHH010000041.1 GCA_902767455.1 uncultured Eubacteriales bacterium | reverse complement strand
AGCGGCTCTATTTCTTCGTAAGTCGTGTAGTCGCAACGCGTGCACGTTTCGTAAGGCTTAAAGCCGCCTTCCGTGCAGGTCGCATCTTTGCCGTCGTGATGAACGAGATCGTGATTGAGCGGCTCTATTTCTTCGTAAGTCGTGTAATCGCAACGCGTGCACGTTTCGTAAGGCTTAAAGCCGCCTTCCGTGCAGGTCGGCTCTTTACCGTCGTGATGAACGAGATCGTGCCCGAGCGCTTTGATCGTGAACGCTTCGGTCTTTTTGCAGCGTTCGCACTCGTAATGTCCTTCGCCGTCTTCCGTGCAGGAAGCTTCCTTCGTCACCACGGTCTTCCATGAGTGGAGCTCGTCGCGGTTTTCGGGAATACTCTCGACGACGAAAGTTTCGCCCGTCATAACGTCCGTAAAGGTCGTTAAAAGCAAATCCGTGCAAGTTTCGGGAACGTTTCTCACGGCTTCGGTGAGCGAAAAACCGCTGTCGTAAACGTAGAACTGCGTTTCGGTATCCTTAGGCGAGTAGCCGTACTTGCACCAGTAATCGGTCGGCTCGGAATACCCTTCGAGAAGCACGTTTTCGCCCGTAGGTCTGAACGCGAAGCCCATACGAACGTAGTCTGCGTAAGTTACCGAGCCCATCGCCGAATCGGGGATGAAAAATTCTATCGTCGTCGTCCAAAGCCCGGTTTCTTCATCGAAAGACTGATCGAGATAGACGTTCCTTCCGTAAAGCCCGTTACCTGCGGCGGCGCCGGGCGCCGTTATATAGTAACGGTTTCCGCCGATATAGAACTCGAAGTTGGTGTTATTATACCAACTGTAATTGTCCTTCGGGTGCGGGTTGGTTCTGTGCGTTGCGACCAGCCCGACGTAAATACCGCTGCCTTGAACGTACTGCGCCACGACGTCGTAACCGAGAGTTCCGTCCGCCGATTCAACGCTTATTCCGTGAGATAAAGCCTGTTCGTTGAAGTCGGAGAAGTCGCCGTCGAGAATTATATTGTTGACGGTGCGCACCGACGAATACAGCCAGAGCCCCGAAGCGTTGACGAAGTACAATTCGCGTATCTCGTGCGCGCTTCTGCGCGACGGGAACCACCAGTCGTAACCGCTTGCGATATTGTAGTATTTGATATTGTCGCCGGGAGTTTTCCAGCCGAACCCTATACTGAGTTCGCCCGTCAGCGCGTTGAGCGGAAGGTCCTTCATGGCGATAAAGCCTTCGGCTATCGAATGGTAACCGTTTTCCGTCTTTTCCGTCTTGATAACGCCGTTTACGAGCTCATGCGTGCGTTCGGAAAACGCCGTTACCCAAACCTGATAATTGAGCTCGCCATCTGCGTTTTTACCGTTTATACACACTTCGAGATTAGTGTTTTCAAACCAGGTCCAGCTGTTGTTTACCAACAATTCGTGGTAAGCGTCGGCGGCGAAATACAGCCCGTCGCGCCCTAAATAGGCGTAATAGGTGACGCGTTTATCGGAAGTGTCGTCGATGCCTACGAGCGTCTTGCCTGTTGCGAGAATATCTTCGCTCCAGTCGGAAAGGTCGCCGTCGATATTCGTTTTTTCCACTAACGTTATTTTAACGCGGGCGTAAGATACGGTGTTCTGCTCGAATATAGCGTAGTCGCCTTCAAAGTTCATAGCGGCAACGCCTATCGAAGCGACGTTTCTCGACAGCGCCGACGTGACTTTAATAAGAAGATATTTGCCGTCGGAAAGGACTACCGCGTTTTCGCCCGTTTCCGTTTCGTTCGCGGTGAAGGCGATCTCGTCGTCTTCGTAGACGGCGACGTAATTCTTTTCGGTTATATAGTCGTATCTGCTGCGGTTAAGGTCTTTTGGCGTGGTGACTTCGGCAACGCCCTTTTCAAACGCCGAAACTAAGATATAAGTTTTAATCTCCCCGCCTACTATAACGCAGTTTGCCGAGCCGAGAGCCAGAATATGAACGTAAAGCTTTCCCCCTTCCGCGTAGAAAGCGCGAACGGTCTTTCCGAATACGTCGAGCGTATCCTGCGAGCTATAAACGCTTTCGCCCGTCGTTACCGTATTGACCGCCGCAACGTTTTCGGCGATCGCGATATACGCGTTTTCGTTTCCGCCAAAGAGCGCTTCCTTTGCGCTTTGTACGTTTTCGGCGATAGTCTGTTCGCCGTACGCCGTAACGCTACTTGCGGCGGATTTTTCGTAGATAGCCGTAAACGTATAGTTTTTATCGGCGGTCATGCCTTCGGTATAGCCTTCCCAACCGACGAACGTGTAAATTAACTCGCCGTCCGAATAGTTTTCGGGAGAAGCGGGAGCGGTTATCTCGGCGCCAGCCGTTAAAACACGGTCGCAGACGGCGCCCTGAGCCGACTCAAACGCCACGCGGTATTCCGTCTTATAGTCGAATTCGATTTCGTATTGATTTACGTCCATAAGGAACTGTCCGCGCTGCGTTGCATACGTATTCACGCTCACCTTGTTGCTTCCGTAATTAAAACCGAGCATGCCTATAATCCCGGGCGCTCCGTAGTGGCGTTCTATTTGAGAAAAGTCGAATTCGAGCGACTGAACGAAATGCCCGCTCGCCGTTTCAAAGGAGCGGTGAAGCGCCCTTTGGTTGTTCATGTGACCGCAGATATACATTACGATATTGTCGTGCTTGGAAACGAACGTGTCCCAGAACTCGTTTGCTTCCATGCCGTCGTCGTTTTTATAACTCGTTGCGCCGCCACAGTCTGTCGGTGACAATATATCCCCGAACATACTGTCCATAAATACGTGAGATATAACGACTACCTTGCGGTCGGGATTTTCGGATACTACCCCGTTCGCCCATTCGGCAACTTCGGGACGAACCGCCACTTCGAAAGCCATAAACATATAGTCAACGCCGCCGAGATTTAAAAGATAGTAGTAGTTATCCATCTTTCCTTCTTCGTAAGCGCCGCCGAAATAATCGTATTTGGCGTACTTTTCGTAGGGGAAGTATTCGTTGAACAGCATGGAATCTCTTCCGTTAGTCGGGTAATCGTGGTTACCCATGACGGGCATGAACGGAACGACTCCGTCGAGAAGCGACGCCGCTTCCGAGATGATGAACATCTGTTCGGGCGTACAGGTATTGACCAGATCGCCTACGGAAATAACGAGTTTTATGTTAAGTTTTTCGGCGTTTTCGCGTATCCATATAAAATACTTGCGAAGAGTTACTTCAAAGCCTTCGTTTATGAACTGAAGATCGGGGAGAACGGCGATCCTGTAGTCGGCTTCGCCGAAAACGCACTCGTTCATCCAGACTTCGTATTCTTCCATAACGAGTTCGTTTTCAGAACCGCTCGTCACGGTTTCGGCAAACGTGCTTCCCGCGGGAACGAGCCGATAAATAAGCCCGCCTTCTTCTTCGATCGGAGACTGTATAGCTTGGGCAATCTCTTCGTCGGAACGCGCGTGATCCCACATGCGTATCTCCGAAATATCGCCTTCGAAGTTTTGACGCACCTGTATATAAGTACCTATCTGCAAACGGTTTTCGACGATGAAAACGCCGTCGTTTTTTTCGTATAACGCCTTCTTGCTCGGGGCTATTTCACGAGTCTGCGAGTTGGAAGCAACTATCTTATTGTCCGTAAGAACGGTAAGTTCGACGGTCAGAAGCCCTTTTTCTTCGTCGTAATACCTGCGGATAACGGCTTTATGCCATTGCCCGTCGGAAAAGTTTCCCGCCACGTCAAGATAGAAATCGGTGTTGTATACCGTGCTTGAATCGTAATAAAATACGTCAAACGGAATATTCTCTCCGCCGTTCGTTTCGTAGTATTCGAGTGTGCCGTTTTCGAGCACGTCAAGAGTAAATCCGTTTTCCAAACCTTGCCAGTAACGAAAATCGTTGATTATGGTCTGGCGCTTCTTGGCGCTCGTTCTGAACCACACTTCGGTAGTGTCGGGCATTTGCGTCATGGCGTTCTGAGTTTCCACGACGTGGTTTCCGTCAAAATTAACGTAGTTATCTATAACGTCCGTTTCTTTTGCTTCTTCTTCGGCAAAATAGTCGTAAGTATATCCCGTATCGGTATCCGTAACGTTGAAAGCGTAAACTTTCATCGTCGTTCCCGTTCTCGTCACGAACCCTACTTCACCCTGTTCGCCGAGCACTCCTTTCGTACCGTTCTTCGCGCAGATATCGTACATCTTAAACGACTCGAACATAGTTTTCCAACCGTCGTCTTTCCCGACGATCATGCTTTGCGTCGTTATCAAACCGTCGTTTACGGTTATTCTCAATTTTATCCTGTCGTTTAAAGTATAAGTCGACGATACGGATCTGTCCGCTATTACGTTACTTGCCCAAGTGTCACCCGACGCCGTCTGGTGTTGATTGAAATACTGAGTCGTAGTATTAACGCCGTATATGCCTTTATACGTTGAATTTGCGCGAATGACCACGCCCGCCCAGTTGGCGTTGAAGGAAAACTCCGTTTCCAGAACGTAGTTTCTCCAGTTGGCGCCCGTTAAAACGTAGCTCGTCGGATTTGCGCTCGGCGCGATTTTAAGTATGTTTTCGCCGTTTTCTTCAACGTTTTCAGGCGTTGCCGTTCCGCGCGTGACCGCCCACGTTCCGCCGTTTTCGTTTAGCGTATTCGGCAGATAATACGTCTTGCCCGCGTCGGTATCCTTGACGAAAAAGTCGTAAACGCTTACGGTGCTACTGCTCGGAGAGCAAATGCCTACGCCGCCGCGATACCCGAGCAAACCGCCGAATATCGTGCTTAAATCAATATTTTCAAATAAGGTAGAATAATCTTCGTCGACGCCGACGTATTTGAAACAGACGTCAGCAAGATTATCTTGAACGGTAACCTTCATGCGCACGCGCGTTCCCGCCGTGTAGCGGGTGAAGCCGTCGTCGTTAAAGGAGAGCGAGCCGGTACCCGCGGCGGCAGTTCCCCAACCATCGCCCGACTTGGTCTGGTGATAAGCTATTAAAGCTTTTGCGTTTGCCGTTCTTTTATCCACGTAGGCAAGCGCTTTATGTATTCCGTTAGTCCTTATCGCGATGCCCGCCCAGTTGCCCGTGAAGGAATATTCCATCTCGGCTTCGTAGTTTTTAAACTCAACGTTTCCGATGCCGTATACGGTCGGGTTTGCGGTAAAGGCTAAAGAATAAACGCCGTCGGCGTAGGTCGGCGTTACGGCGCCCCTTATAACGCTCCACTCGGCTTTCTTTTGAGAACGCTTATCAAAATCCGAAGCGTAAACGTAGTCGCCGTCAAGGTCTTTTATCGTAACGCCGTAAACGACGACTTCGCTGTATTGCATGCAAAAACCTACGTAACCCGCGCCGCCGCTAAGCTCCTTCGGAAGCGGTACGTCCGTGAATTCGGCAAAATATTCGCTTTGCCCTTCGGGTTTTGTATAGAGCGTTATCGTATTATCGACGACTTTCCACTTTATATTTACGTGCGTGCCAAGAGTATACGGCGAGTAACCTTCGTTCGCTTTAACGATATTCACTTCGTCCCAACCGCTCCCGGAAGCCTTGCTCAGATGACGTTTGAGCTGATGATAGCCGTTTGCGCCCGTACCGAGCTGATAGAAACCTTTTTGGTTATTATCCGTCCTGTACATGATACCGAACCACGAGCCCGAAACGAGTTTCAACTCGGCTTCGGCTTCGTAATTTTCAAATTTGCGTTCGGTAAAGAATACCGATCCGGGGTTAGTGTCCGACGTCATCTTCATAGCGCCGTCTAAAAACTCTACGTCCGTACTCCCGTGATAACTTGCCCAGCTATCTACGGCGACGTGAGCAGCTCTTGCCGTCGGCTCTTTGATAGCCGAAAGCCCGAAAAACGCGGTTATCGCCAAAGCAACGCTCAAAAAGAGTATCGCGGCAACTTTAACGCGATTTTCGCTTGCGTGTGTTTTTGTCATTTTGCATATTCTCCTTTCATTTATTTTTTTAAATATCTTGACAAAGATATCGTTTTTCATTATCATTATATATGAAATAATGTTCCGCTCAATAGGAATTTTTGAGCTAAACATACGGATTATGCGCATATATGAAAAAATACGAAACCTATCAGATAATTAAAAAGAAGGATATTCAGGACTTCAACGGGTTGGGAAGAGAGCTCATAACGCACTTTCATAACCCGCAAGGCAAAATTTTTCCGCTCAATATTAATTGTTTCGGGATAACGTATCCCACGCCCGATTACTATATAAAAAGGTTCCCCGTAAGGGGGTTCATACTCGAATACGTCGTTTCGGGCAAAGGCTACGTCGAGATAGACGGGAAGAAAAACACCGTCGACGCGGGCGACGTTTATCTTTTGAAACCCGGTGAGAACTGCGAGTATTACGCCGATAAAAAAGACCCCTATCAAAAGATGTGGGTAAACTTCGGCGGGGAGTTCGCAAGCAGGACGGTTGCCTTATATCAGCTTAAAAACAATATTTTCAAAGGCGTTTCGCTCGAAAAACTGTTTGAAAAGCTGTTCGAGCTCGACAAAATATCCACGGACTTCGCCGTCATAAGGTTCGAAGCGACTTCTATCATCACCGAAATGCTTATGACGCTTGCCAAAAGCGTGGAAAAGGAAGAGTACCTTCCCGAAGTCGTCGTCAGTATCAAAAACGAGCTGTCGGCTTTTATAAACAAGCCGTATCGGCTCGACGAGTTGAGCGGAAAATTTTTCCTGTCCAAGTCGCAGATCATACGCGATTTCAAGAAGGCGTACGGCACCACGCCGTATAAGTTTTTGCTCGATCTGAAGATAAACTACGCCAAAACCATGCTCGAAAACAGCAACGCGTCGGTAAAGGAAATATCCGAGCATCTCGGGTTTTCTTCGCCATATCACTTTTCCGAAACGTTCAAAAACCGCGTCGGAGTATCGCCTTCCGCGTATCGCAAAAAATGATTTTCATTGTATAATAACGCGCCCGTACGCTTTTAAAAAGCGTACGGGCGCGGGTTTTTACGTTAAGTTTTCGTTAGGTTTTTGCGGCGGTTTTCCGTTTAACGGGAGTATCAGGCGCGCTTTAAGGCGAGAAGCTCTTCGTCGGTAAGTTTTATATCGGCTCCCGATAAGGTTTCAAGGAAATGCTCGGGCGTAGACGAAGAAAACAGCGGTATCACGCGCGTTTCTCCCGTGCGGTGGAAGTTCGTCAGGTACGATATTACGAGCGCGCTCTTCGTCATCTTCTTTTCGGCGGCAAGAGTTGCCAAAAACTCGAGCCGTTCACCCTTTTCGCAGGACTGAGGAAGCCTTTCGGGACGTTCGTAGCCGCCTTTACACAGGCACGAATACGCGACCAACGGGATATTTTCTTCCTTTAAATATCTCAGCCTTTCCCTTCCGACGTACTCGTTAAAGACGTACGTCGGCGCGCACGACGATTTTTCGTACAGGTATGAAAATCTCTGTTGCATTATCGTATACTCCGCAAGCCCGTTCGTTTTGGCGTACGCTCTCGCTCTGTCAAAGCGCCACGTGTCGAAGTTGCTCGCACCGAGCATTCTGACTTTGCCCTTTTTGACGAGCTTGTCGAAGGCTTCAACCGTTTCTTCGATGGGAGTTTGAGCGTCGTCGGAGTGCGCGTAATATATATCGACGTAATCGGTGCCGAGCTTTCTCAAACTCTCGTCTATCCAGAACTCTATCTGCCCGCGTTTGAGCCCCGCGCCCTCGCCGTGGCGGTCGAAGCCCACCTTCGTCGCGATGACGACTTTATCGCGGTTCTTGCGCTCTTTGAGCCACTTTCCCAAAAGCGTTTCGCTCTCGTCGCCCGTGCCTTGCCAGTGCGCGTAGTTGTTCGACGTGTCGATAAAGTTTCCGCCCGCGTCGACGTAAGCGTCCAAAACGGCGAAGGAAGATTTTTCGTCCGTACTCGTTCCGAAGTTCATCGCCCCAAGACATACCGACGAAACTACTATATCGTTTTTTAATTTTATCTTTTCCATTATTCCACCTTTTTTTTGCCCGAAAAGTCGGGCTATAAGTCGATTATCGCTATATTTACGGATCCATTCTCGCGATGACGTCGTCCTGAAGTTCGCGGCACAGGTCGACGAACACGCCGCTGTAACCGGTGACTCTGACGCGAAGATCCCTGTATGAGTCAGGATCTAACTGAGCGGCGAGAAGGTCGTCGCGGCTGACGCAGCTGACCTGCGCGTGAAGCCCGCCGGCGTTAAAATACGTCGCGAGAAGATTTGAAAAATTCTTTAACCCTTCTTCGCCCGAAAAGGCGCGGCTGTCTACGTCGACGTTGAGCGCGCCCGAAGCAACCGAGCCGCCCGGCACGGATAAAAGAGAATTGAACATGCCCGTAAGCCCGTTCTTGCACGAGCCGTTCGACGGGCGCGCGTTCTGCGCGAACGGCTCTCCCGCCCTTCTTCCGTCGACGGAAGCGCCGCTTTCCCTTCCGCACTTGATGTGCCAGGTATCGCCTTCGAGCGACGGCATAAGGAAAAGCCCCTGCTTTTCAAAATACGGCTTTGAAACCTCGAAAACGTAGTCGGTAAACGCCGTAATAAGCTTTTTTGCGTATGCGTTCGACACTTCGCCGTCGGAGCCGAACTTTTCGGCGTTCTTGCACGCAAGACGCAGCCATTCGTTGTCCTTGAAGTCGTTTTTCACGGCTTTTGCAAGCTCTTTTAACGTGACTGATTTTTTTCTTATAACGAGTTCGTCAACTGCGACGAACGAGTCGACGACGTTAGCGAACATCTGGAACGACGAAGCTTCGAAGTGATATTTCGCCGAAGCGGCGTAACACTCGGCGGAGTCTATCGACTCGCGCAAAAAGCAATCGGTAAGAACCAGCAGCCTTGACGGATTTTTCTGCCTTACGGTAAGTTCGCGCGACAGATAGCTTATCTTTTGGGATATAAAGTCTTTCACGCCCGCCATGAAAAGCTCGAATAACCTATCCATAACCCCGCTTTTTAAGTTTTCGTCGGCAAGTTGATACAGGGCGGCGTTGAAAATACCTTCCCAGCCCATATCGACGGGATAGCGCATATATGCGCGGCGAAGATACTTCTTGTCTTCTTCACTCATCTCGGGCGTGAAAGCAAACGAAGACGGCCCGCCCCACATCCAGGCGCCGTTGTTGCCGGTAGACGCCCAGTTACACCCGAAATGGATATAATCGTGAACGCCTTCGGTCACGCCCATGCGTTTAAGTACGGCTATAACGTCGTTATCGTTATAAAACATCATCGACGAGCTTTGAAGAGCCTTGCGCATAAGTATATTCCAAAGCCTTTCGTGCTTCTTATCCATTCCGATAAAATAGCGGACTACGACCACGGGATTTTTGAACGACGGAACGATACACTCGGCAAAAAGCTCGGTAAGCTCGTTTACGGCGCTTTCGCCCTTTTCGTCGGTCCCCGCGAGCAGAAGATACTGCGGCGCGTCGAAGTTGGTTATCCTGTCGAAAGTGGTGCTGTTCTTATCGTCGCCGAGTTGGTGTTCGCCCCTGCCCATAATAAGGTTATGCTTGCAGTAGTAGTCGGTTATAAGCTCCTTCGCTTCTTCACGGGTGAGTCTGCCGCTCGCTATATCGCGCGAATAAAAGGGATATAAAAACACGTCGGGCCTGCCGAGTGTAAGCGTCGGGTTGAGCGTTACGTACGCGCAGTCGATAAGCGCTATTATCCACACGAGTTGGAGCGCTTCGGCAAAAGTTTCTGGCGCGGAAAACGCCACCTTTTCAAGCCGAGCCGCCTGAGCCGCAAGCCCCGCTTGCTTCGCGCTGTTTGCAAAGCGTAAAATATACGAAGAAATTGCGTCGTAAACTTCGACGGCGCCCTGTAAAAACGCGCGCTTCGCGTCGTCATTTTCTGTCGATAATCGACTTATAGCCCGACTTTTCATTCCGCCGACGCCGAGTTCGACTATGTATTCCCATTCGTAAGAAGAGTGCCCCGAGCCGAAAAACGCGCCCGAACGATAGGCGTTGCCGTTATCGGCGATAAACGCTTGAAAGAGCTTTTCTTCTTCGGCGTTCAACTCTTTATCGACGGCTCTGCCGACGATAAGGTCGTACTCCTTTACGGGCACGGAAACGTTTTCGAGAAGGTACGCGAGCGTGCGCGAAAACTTAAGCGGCTGGGGAAGATCGTCGTAGGCGTGCATTACGTCGTTTAAAAGCTTGACTCTCTCGTAAGCCGTAGAATAGATCGGTTTAGTTTTTAACGCCTGTTCGGCTTCGTAAACGTTTGGTTTCATTTTACCTTGTGAATTGATATTTTTTAAGGTTTTCGAGCGTTTTTGCGTCGGGCGCGGAAAAGACTTTTTGTTCCTTCCCCAAAGCCCTTGCCTTATTTACGCCCATCGCGTGATACGGCAACAGCTCGTATCTGACGCAGTTTTTGAGCGAAGAAGCAAATTCCGCCGTCAAGCGGACGTTTTGCTCGTCGTCGTTTATCCCCTTTATTATCGGCGTGCGAATGGTGAGCGGTACGCCGAGCAAGTCGGCTTTTAAAATATTATCGCGTATCTTTTCGCCGCTTATCCCGACGTATTCGAGATGTTTTTTCTCGTCGAAAATTTTTACGTCAGCCATGATACGATCGACTTTTTTGAGTATCTCTTCGTCGTATTTAAACATAGAAGTTTCTATCGCGACGTCGATATTCTCCTTCAAAAGCGCGTCTATAAGCTCGTTAACGTAACTATTATGCGCGAGCGGCTCGCCGCCCGAGAGCGTTACGCCGCCACCGCCCGAATAATACTTTTCGTCCCTTTTCACCGTCACGACGACGTCGTGAACGGGAATAATCCTTCCACACACGACTCTCGCGCCCGTGACGCAGCCGCTCTGACACCTGCCGCATTTTATGCACTTCTCGGGATAGAACAGCTCTTCTTTCTCAAACGAGATACATTCGGGGTTGTGGCACCACTTGCAAGAGAGCGGACAGCCCTTGAAAAACACTACCGTTCTTATCCCCGGACCGTCGAACGACGAACAGCGTTCTATATGACTTATAAGCGTTTGCATTTTGTTCCTTTAAAGGCTGAAACGATTACTTCCGCCTTTCCTATAATTATATATTTTTTCCCGAACGGTGTCAATAGTAAAAACGTTAATTTTACCTTTTACGATATAAAAGCCCGCCGCAGGCGACGCCTGCGGCGGGGATATTTTCATTTCAAAAAGCAGCCGCTTCTTATTACCGTGTTTTAAGCGGGGTTGAACTTCGATTTCGGCTGTTTGCAGCGCGGGCACTTCCAGTCGTCGGGAAGGTCTTCAAACGCAACGCCGTCGTGTTCGGCGGGATCGTAAACGTAGCCGCAGATAGAGCAAACGTACTTTCCGCTTGCCTTTTGCGCCGAAAAATCTATATCGGCAAGCACGGTCGGAACGGGATTATCAAGGTCCATTACGCGTTTTGCTTCGAGATTTTCGTAGCCCTGCGGGGTGTGCGTGCCGCAATATACCGTTTTATGGTTACGGATAAATTCACGGACGCGGTCGAGCGTCAGGCGCGCGGCGGCGGCGTCCTCGTAGACTACGGAGAGCTTGTTTTCGTACAGCGCTTCGTCAACGTAAGTTATATCGCCGTGAAGCATATAGAAAAGCCCGTCGCTCTCGGCGATAACGATACTGTTGCCGAGCGTGTGGCCCTTAGCTTTGATATAGTAGACTCCGTCCGTTATTTTCTTGCTTTCGGGGAAGTTATAGTAAGCGCCGTCGTCAAAGGTCACGGGCGTGATATTCTTAATATCTTTGAGCTCGGCGGCGGAAAGCTCTTCGGCGTTTACGAATATTTCCGCGTTGGGGAAGGAGCGAAGCTCGCCCGAATGGTCGGCGTGCTTGTGCGTTAAAAGTATCTTGGTGACTTGTTCGGGTTTATATCCGATAGCGGCAAGCGCCTCGATATACGAGCAGATATCCTTGCCGGTGTAGGCGAGAGCTTTTTCGCTCGGAACTTCTTCGGGCGTGCCCGCGGGAAGCCCCGTATCGACCAAAATAACGTCCTTACCCGTGTCGATAACGTAGTTCTGCAAACTTCCGCGATATCTCACGGAAAGGTCGAATTTTTCCATACCTTCTTCGCCGCCGAACGCGAACGGTTGCGAATAGAACCCGTCTTTTCTGAATTTAACTGCCTTGATTATCATCTTTTACTATCTCCTTGAAATGGTTTTTATAAATCGTTGCTGTCGCACGTAAGTACTACCGCCGTTTTTGCCCGCGAATTATCGGGGATGGATTTTGCGTTCTTATCAACTACGACGGCTATAAGAATAGCGCTGCCCGCGATGACGAGCGCGGAGAAAAACGCGATTATTGCTATTTTGAACTTTAAAGGCATTGATTTTCTCCTTCCTTCGGCGAACGTTTTACTTTAAAATTATAGCATAAAAAATCGACAAGGTCAATTATCGAAAATAAAAAAGCAATATTACGCCGTTTATAGGGCGATTTAAGCGCATATTTTAATGTTTTACGCTTATTTTAAATGAGTTTTGACAACGCACTCAAAAAGCGATATAAAATAATAAAGGCGATAAAAGGCGCCGATTTTCTTACAACTTACAAGAAGAACTTTAAAAAAACTTACCGCAATCATTATTATTGACAAAACCCGTTAAAAAAGGTAAAATAATAGCGTGCGAATCGTATTGCTTCGTACGCTATTTTCGTTTAACGGGAGCATTATCAATGTTGAGAAAAGATTTTTTATGGGGCGCGGCTTCGGCGGCAACGCAGATAGAAGGCGCCGCGAAAAGCGACGGTAAATCTCTGACCGTTTGGGACGTTATGTCCGACGACGGCGGCTTTATATTCAACGGTCACAGAGCCGACGACGCAGACGATTCTTATAACAGAATGGACGAGGACGTCGCCCTTTTAAAGGAACTCGGCGTAAACTCGTACAGGTTTTCCGTTTCATGGGCGCGCGTAATAAAAGACGGCGACGGCGAGATAAACCAAAAAGGGCTCGATCACTATTCGGCGTTCGTCGATAAGCTTCTTGAAGCGGGCATCGAGCCGATGGTGACGCTTTTTCACTGGGACCTTCCGTACGCGATATATAAAAAGGGCGGCTGGCTCAACCGCGAGTGCATAACCAAGGCTTTTGCCAAATACGTCGAAGCCGTTGCCGAAAAGCTTGCGGGCAGAGTAAAATACTACATAACGTTCAACGAGCCGCAGTGCATAATCGGCGGCAGACTCGGCGGCACGGTGCGCGGCGCGGAATATTCCGTCAAGGATAAAAACACGATGATACACAACCTTTTGCTTTGCCACGGCGAAGCGGTAAAGGTTTTGCGCCGCTACGACGGCGTTAAAATAGGTTACGCGCCCTGCAACGACGCCAAGATACCTTTGACGAACTCCCCCGAAGATATTAAAGCAGCGCGCCTTGCGTACTTCGACTATCACCGCGGCGAAGACGGCGGAGTCGCCTTATACAGCGATCCTATCGTTCTCGGCGACTATCCCGCAAAATATTACGCCGAAAACAGGAAGGATGACCTTCCCGAGATACTCGACGGCGACATGGCGCTCATCTCGCAGAAGATAGATTTTTACTGTCAGAACATTTACTTCGGGAGATTCGTAAAATCCGACGGCAATGGCGGCTACGTTCACGTGGAGCCCGACCAAAACACCGTGTATACGTGTATGGACTGGCCCGTCACCCCAACGGCGCTTTACTGGGGCGCCAAGTTCCTTTACGAAAGGTATAAGCTCCCCTTCGTCATAAGCGAAAACGGATGCGCCACTACCGATATAATCACCAAAAACGGCGAGATACACGACGGCGGCAGACAGGAATTTTTGCGGCAGTATATAGAGAATTATTTAAAGGCGGGAGAAGAAGGCGTCGATATAATGGGATATTTCGTCTGGTCTCTTCTCGATAACCTTGAATGGTACTGCGGTTACAGCAAACGCTTCGGTTTGACTTACGTAGATTATAACACCTATAAACGCACCCCGAAGGATTCGTTCTATACGTATAAGAATATTATAAAAGGAAAATTCGATTGACGACAAAACTCCCCGCTCGGCGCTGACGCCGAGCGGGGAGTTTTTTTAAATTAGGGGAATAAATCCGTTAAAAAAGGCTGTCGCCGAAATTCGGCGACAGCCTTCGTCGTTTTTAATAAGCCGAGCAGTTCGCGGGGAAATCTATCTCGAACTGGTTCTGAATGTTATACACGCCGTCGTTAGCGGGTGAATAGAGCAAACAGCAGATCTTTTTGGTCTTTTCGTTGACTTTAAGAATAAACAGGTGGTCTTCGCCGACGCCGTTGTCGTGAATAGCCGTCTGAGTATCGATAAGCCACGAGTAAACCGTGTTGCCGTGAACGCCTACGTCGGTACGCATGATAGCGTCGTCCTGCGAAAGGTGACCGCTGAATACCATCCAGATGTTGGGGTAAAGCTTAACGAGATTATCGTAAAGGACCTGCGGTTCGGTGACCTGCGCCAAAGCCTTCCAGTTAGCGCTGCCCCACATACTGTCGGAAATGGAACCGTCTGCGCCGATGTAGTGATGCGTGGCGATTATAACGCGGTGCTGCGGGAAAGCTTCGCAAAGTCTCCCTGCCCAGCGGATAGCGCCGATACGGGGGTTATATTCGAGGTTGATGATAAGATAATCTACTCCGCAAACGCTGTAAGTGTAATAGCTGTTAGCCATACTGCCTACTTCGTAAACACCCATAAACCCGGGCATCTTGGAATGCTTTGCATACGGGAACCACGTGTCGAAGTAAACCTGAGAACGGTCGCCCTGACCGTTGCTGTCGTAGTCGTGGTTGCCGGGAACGAAGTTGTAGTTGACTTTGCCGTCGAGAAGCGACATACCGAGCGAAGCCGAACGGTACAAAGATTCGTTGTTGCCTACGTCGGACAAGTCGCCGAGAAAGGTCGCCCACTGAACTTTGAGGTCGTCGCCGTTGTCGGCGAGCCACTGCATCATGTCAAGGAAGGTGGAATAGTGATAACGAACGCAGCACTGGATATCGGGAACTTCGATAAACGAATAATCGTATTCGTAGTCCTTCGTCGCGTCGCGAACGTACTTCATCGTGGTATGGATGGAAGCGTCAACGCCGCTGCCCGTAGAATCGGTGACCGTGCGTTTGGTCCACTCTTCGCCGAGATACCAGTTGCCCATTATCTTGCCGTTATAATCGTCGGTTATTTCGGTCGTTTCCATATCTTCGCGGACTCTTTCCTGCGTGATAGGCCCGTTATATACGGTCACCTGACTGATATAGCCTTCAAACGGCGTCTTTTCGGAATAGAACGTCTGGTAGTCTACGCCGATACTCATCGGGAGAGCGCCCGCTTTTAAGTCGTTCTGACGGGAAACAACGCTGTCGCAATATTCGCCGTCGATATAGAGCGTGAAGGAAGCGGCTTTAGAATCGTGAACGATCGCGACGTGGTGCCACAAACCGTCGCCCAAACTTACGTTATTGAAAGTGTATTTGAAGTTACCGCTGTCCCATAAAACGGTGACTCTGCCGATCGCGTCGATCCCCCACTGCGCCGTGCCGGGGTAGTTGTAAGAAGCGATATAGTAGTTGCCAAAAAGCGTTCCGCCCATGGAGCCGAGAGGCATTTTCAAACGAACTTCGACGGTGTCGGGAGCGAGTTTGAAAGTTTCGGACAGACGGTAAACGTAACCGTTCATGGGGTTGAAGTTGATGCTTTCAGTATCGAGAAGTTCTATGGGAGTAGCGACGGTCGCAACCTGCTCGGCGTTGGTCGCAGCAAGCGTTTCGGCTTCGGCGGCGTTAGCCGCCGAAAGACCGGAAAGTGCAAAGAAACTTGAACCTGTTACCGCAAGCGCCATAAACGCGGCGGGTATTACTTTTTTAAGAATTTTTTTCATGATCTGTTTCTCCTTTTGATCAGTTGCCTTCGACGGCTACGCTTTTGGCGGAGACGTCTTTGAAGGTCACGTTGGCAACGGAATTTCTTACGCCGTAACCGGTGCCGGTGTAGACGGTAAGATCTTCTGTTTCGCCGTTTTGCCCGTAAGTGTAGGCGAGCGTGCCGTCGATATAGACTTCGAAGTACTTGCCGTAATCTCTTACGGTGAGCGTTACGGTAACGTTTTTACCGCCTGCCGCGTTGTACTTATCCTGCCACGTTTGGGGAAGACTCGTAAGACCTATATCTTGGTTGTTGGGGTCGAGTCTCTTCCATTGTCCGTTAAGAACTCTCGAGGCGCGTAAACCGCCGCCTGCAAGGACTTGTACGGCAATATAGGACGAGCCCGCCGTTTCAAACGCGTAGTCGGTCTTTAAATCCATTCTGAACGCAAGACCGGTGGAGCCGAACGCGGGAAGAACGAGCGTTTCGGATATCTCGTTGTATGTGCCTTCCGCCGGAATGCCGTTTTCAAGCGTTCCGAAAACAGCCGCGGTGTTCTGAGCTACGTAAGACGAATAGTAAGCGCCGTCTTTTTCGATAAGAAGAGCTTTAGGAAGTCTCCAACCGGCGTAAAGAGTAGTATCGGCGGTGATTGCGGGAGCGTAAACGTCTACGGGAAGAGCGCAAGCTTCGTCGTAATACCAACCGTTGAATATCCTGTTGCTCTCGTTTGCGATAGCGGGTAACGTTCCGAGCATGCCCGAAGCGTAAGCTATCGTCGAATACTGTTTACCGTCTTTCATAAGGGTTACGGTGTATGTAGGTTCGGCAAAGCCGGCGTAAAGAGTAGTATCGGCGGTGATTGCGGGAGCGTAAACGTCTACGGGAAGAGTGCAGGCTTCGTCGTAATACCAACCGGTGAACGCCGACGTTTCGGTAGAAGCAAGTTGCGGAGCGGCAAGAGCGCCTTCAGCCCAGAAGTTGGTTCCAAGAGCGGTCGTTCCGTTCATATAAGTCACTTTGTAGGTCGGCTTTAAAGAAGTAGCGTAGAATTTGAGCGAGTCGCCGATAGGAGTAACGGGTTCCCAGAAGTTAAGGCCGACGTCGAAATATTTGACGTTGCTCATCCATGCGTTGAATTTGTTTCCCCAAGTGTTCGTCTTAGTATTAGTAACTACCTTGCCGTAAAGAGTTTCACCGACGAGATCCGCCGCGGTAAGACCGTAAACGAGAACGAGATCGTCGTTGATATAGCATTTGATATAACCGCTGCCGTCTGCCTTCACGCCGTATTGAACTTTAAAGTCTACCGTGAAGTCGTCGCCGGGAAGCGTGGAATAATAATAATCTTTATATCCGCACGCCTTTAAGTCGGTTATATTGACCGCCATAGGCTGATCGCTGTTACCGGTGAGTTTTGCGCCGAGGTTTACCTGACCGCTGGTGAGATAGTAGTCAAGGAAGATATTACCGTCGGTAGTGTTGCCGGGGATATTTACGAGCTGACCTTGTGTATCCATAAACAAGCAAAGTCTGAAGTCAGTAGTGGCAGTAGTGCGTTTGGAAGTCATCGAAACCTTGAATTCGCCGTTTTCGATTTTTTCAAAAGGCAATCTGAAGCCGCCGGTGGGTTGAGACGTCCAAGTGTAGATCTCGCTGCCGTTTTCGTCGTAAGTGACGAACGCTTCACGACGTTTTTCGGTAACCGTATAGGAAGCGTAAACGGAAGTATCTTCGCCGAAAGTCGTGCCAGAGGTGACGGCGGCGCCGTCTTTATCTTCCCAACCCGCGAAGGCGTAAGTAAGAGTGTTGCCGTTCGTCTTGGTTTCGCCCGCTTTGGTCTGAGCGGCGGGAAGAGTAGCCGTAGCGCCCTGATCGACGGTAGCCGAAGTTACGAGCGTTTCGCCGTTGTAGAAGCTTACGGTCACGAGTTTGACGAATTTGGCGTAAAGCTTGAAGCTTGCCGTGACGGGAAAAGCGGTGTAAGCCGCCGTCATAGCTTCGTCGGTGTACCAGCCTTCGAGGCGGTAACCTTCGTAAGAAGCCGTGGGAAGCGTGAGCGTTTCTCCTTCTGCGACGATGGCGTTTTCAAGCGTGTAGCCTTCGATATTCGTAGCAAAGCTTACGGTATGAGCTACCGCTACTTCGTACTTGGCGGCGTAAGCCGCGTTTGCGTTTACCGCGCCGACGGTGACGGCGGTTTCGCCGTCGTACCAGCCGAGGAAGGTGTAGCCGTAAGTGGTGCCGTTTTCGGTGTAGCCCTGTTTGAACGCGGCGGCGGGAAGCTCGAGAGCTTCGCCCGCGTCATACTTCTGAGTTATGACTTCGTCGCCGTTGTCGGGATCGAAAGTCACGGTGTAAACGTTGACTTTTGCGTAGACCGCGTAAAGAGTCGCGTCGGAAGTTATCTCGGTGACGAGTTCGCCGTTTTCGGTGAGCGACCAACCCATGAATTTCATGCGGTATTCGCTATCGCCTTCCGAAATGATGCCGGTGTCTTCGAGCGTCTTGGTTATAGCGCCCGGTTTGACCGTTTCTTTGGTCGTCACGTCGCCGTCGACGTAAGTTACGTTGAGAAGTTTTTCGTACGTCATCGTGAACGACAACTTCTTGTTGGAAGAACGAACGCCGTAGCCGTTTCCGTCGAACGCCGAAATATCGTTGCTCGCGGGATCCGATTTAAACGCGAGATCGCCGTCGATATAGACTTCGAAGTACGTACCGTAATCGATTATCTTCATCGTAAACGACAAAGCTTCGTTTTCAGCCGTGGCGTTGAATTTTGCCTGCCATGCGGCGGGAAGACTCGTAAGCGGAACGTTAGGAACCAATCTTGCGTATTTGTAGTTTACGGCAAGAACGTCCATGCCGCCGCTATCGGGGCCGACGACCGCGCCGAGATATTGAGCGGTCGATTCGTAAGAGTTATCACCCGTGAGTTTTTCACGGAAGATGATACCTGCCGCGCCGCCGGATTTCTTTACGTAAGAGACGTTCATAACGTATTCGGCAACGCCGTCATCGGCAAAGCCGATTATCGCCGCGACGTTGGAGCCGGTGCCTACCGAGTAAACGCCGTTCTCGTATTTAAGGTTAGAGCTCGTAGGAGTTCTCCAACCCGCGTAAAGCGTGGCGTTATCGGTGATGGCGGGTTCATCCGCGTTGACGGCGTTAGTGCAAGCTTGGTCGTAATACCAACCGGTGAACACTTTGTTCGGCTCGTTGACGAGCGTCGGGAGCGCGATAGCGCCCGAAGTATAACCTATTTCGGTGTAAGTCGCGCCGTCTTTTACGAGCGTTACGACGTAAGCCGCGTCTTCAAATCCGGCGTAGATATTCGCGTCGGAAGCGAATACGGGGTTATCGAGATCTACCGCGTTCGTGCAGGCTTCGTCGTAATACCAACCGGTGAAGATCGAAGTAGCCGAAGAAGTCATTTCGGGAGCGTAGAGTTTGCCGCTCGACCAAAGCATCGTGTCGACCGTTTCCGTTCCGTTCTTTGCGGTCACGGTGTATACGGGGTTGACGGAGATGTTCGACATACCCATGAAATTGCCTGCGGGAGCAAGCGACTGCCATGCGGTGAAGCCTATCTTGTAGTACTTGACGTCTTCCATCCAGGCGACGAATTTGGCGCGAGCCGCGGCGGCGCCGCCGTTAGCGTCGGTACAGATGTTGCCGTATACCGGTTCGCCGTTGAGTTCTTCTTCGGTAAGACCGTAAACGATGATAAGGTCGCCGTTAAGGTAAGCCTTTATCCAGCCGTTGCCGTTATCCTTCACGCCGTACATAATCTTGAAATCGACGTGGAGCGGGTCGCCTATCTTCAAGGAAGTAACGTATCTCTTGTAAGCGCAGTCTTTTATAGCGTCGGGAGCAAAGCCCCAAGGCTGACCGCTCGTTTTGGTTATTCTCGAACCGAGATTGATCCTGCCGCTTGCGAGATAGTAATCAAGGAAGATATATCCGTCGGTATCGTTGCCGGGGATATTTACGAGCTGACCTTCGTTGTTGGAGAAGAGTACCGCGCGAAGTTCTACCGTATTGCTTGCGAAGGTAGTGTCGAGCGTGAAGTTGAATTCACCGCTCTTCTGTTCGATACCGGGGAGAACGAAGCCGCCCGAAGGAGTACCCGTCCAGGAGTATTGAGCGTTGCCGTTTTCGTCGTAAGTGACGTCAGCGCCGCGGCGTTTTTCGTGAGCTTCAAAGATTGCGTAGATAGCAGCGTCGGCGCCGTAAGTGGTATCGTCGGTGACGGCGGCGCCGTCTTTATCTTCCCAACCCGCGAAGGTGTAGGTGACGGTGTTGCCGTTTTCTTTGGTGATACCCGACTTGGTCTGGTCTACGGGAAGCGTCGCCGTCGCGTTGATATCAATTATCTGCGTATCAACGAGCGTTTCGCCGTTGTAGAAGGTAACGGTCACGAGTTTGACGAATTTGGCGTAAAGCTTGAAGCTCGTCATAACGGGAGCGGGGGTGTAAGCCGCCGTCATAGCTTCGTCGGTGTACCATCCGTCAAGGCGGTAACCTTCGTAAGAAGCCGTGGGAAGCGTAAGCGTTTCGCCTTCGGCGACGATAGCGTTTTCAAGCGTATAGCCTTCGATATTCGTGGCAAAGCTTACGGTATGAGCGGTAGTGAGCGAGTATTTAGCCTTGTAGGAAGCGTTTTCGGTGACCGTGCCGCCTTCCACGACCGTATCTCCGTCGTACCAACCGATGAAGGTGTAGCCGTAAGTGGTTTCGCCTTCGGTGTAACCCTGCTTGAAGGAAGTTTCGGGAAGAACGAGATCTTCGCCGCTATTATAATATTGATAGAAAAGCGCTTCGCCGTTGTCGCCGTCGTAGGAAACGGTGATCATGTCTACTCTTTCGTAAACGGCGTAGAGCGTTTGCGGACCTGCGATGGTCGTGACGAGTTCGCCGCCTTGCGTGTAAGCCCAGCCTTTGAATATCTTGCGGTAACCGACAGCGCCGTCGTTCTCGGTGAGAACGCCCGTGTCGGGAGCCGTTTCGGTTATGGCGTCGCCTACGAAGCAGGCTTTGGAAACGGTACCTTCGTCGCTTGAGAAGGAAACGTCGTAAGCGGGAGTATGCGCGTATTTGACGGTGACGTTCTTAGACGACGAACGGATACCGAAGCCTTTGCCGTCGAAGGAAGATACGTCGCGGTTAAAGTTGGAGAACGAAGCCGTCTGTCCGGGGTAGTACATTCTGACGAAAGTGTTGCCGGGGTCGGTGGTTATCGTTACGGTAACGGCAAGTTCGTCGTCGAGATATACCGTGAAGGAAGAACCGTAGTCGATAACGGTAACTGTTACGGTGAACTGCGCGCCGCTCGCCGTAGAATTGAACTTATTCTGCCACGATGCGGGGAGCGTAGTAAGAGCCAGGTCGCTGTTGTTGTCGGTAAGTCTTGCGTAGCTGGAGCCGTTAAGACCGTTTACGCTGATGACGCCGAGAGAGCCGCTCGAAGGCGAAACGACCGTCGCGAAGTACTGCGAAGTAGCTTCGTAAGAGTTATCGCCGAGAACTCTCATACGGAACGCGGGGCCGCCCGCGCCGCCGATGCCCTTGGTATAGTTCAGGGTAGCCTGATATTTGTTGTAAGGCGCGTCGGTTTCGGCGAATACCGCGGAAACGCTGCTGCCGTCGCCCACGAAGTAACCGTTTGCCATCGAGCCGGAAACGTTGGAGTGAGTCGGAAGTCTCCAGCCTGCGTAGAGCGTTACGTCGGAAGTGATTTCGGGATATTCTTCGTCAACGGGCTGAGTGAAAGCCTGATCGTAGAACCAGCCGCCGTATATTCTGTTAGGCTCGTTGGCGAGTACGGGGAGATTGAGAGCGCCGTCTTCGTAACCGAGAACGCGATATACTTCGCCGTTCTTCATAAGCGTTACGGAGTAACGAGCTTCTCTCCACGCAGCGTAGAGCGTTACGTCGGAAGTGATTTCGGGAGCCGCGTCGTTCACGGGGTTGGTGAGAGCTTCGTCGTAATACCAACCGTCGAATACGTAACCTTCCTTAACGGGAGTTTCGTAAACGAGAGCGCCAAGGCCGTAAACGGTGTCGGCGATAGCTTCACCGCCGTTGGTGTTGAACGTGACCTTGTAGATGGAAGCGGTAGCCCAGTCGGAATATACCGCGCCCGTCTGACTGCTTCTCAAACCTAAACCGGTGCCGGTGAAGCTCGCCGAGAAAGCCGATATATCTACTCTGTAAGTAAACGCGCCGTCGATATACATATCGAAGTAGTTACCGCAGTCGATGACCATCATGTTGAACTTGACGAGATCGCCGCCGTTCGCGGAGTTCCATTTCGTCTGCCAGGCTTTAGGAGCAGAACCGAAGTCAAGGCTCAGAAGTCTCGACCACGCGCCGTTGGTAACGCGGCAAGCGTACGGGGTACCTGCGGTACCGTCGATACCTGCGGCTATATACCAGGTGCCTGCGTCTTCGTAAGCGTAATCGTTTGCGCTTCTCGTCATTCTGAACGCGAGGTTAGCCGCGCCCGATTTGCCTTTACGGATGGTTATGTCTACCGAGTAAGCGCCGGGAACGGTGCCTTCTTCGATAAGGACCGCCGCGGTGTTGCCCGTAGTGCGGACGGAGCCGTCGTCTAAAGTTTCGAGTCTGTCTTTAGCGGGGAGCGCGGACGTATCGTAGGTCGCGACGAGATAGATATCTTTGTCGGCTACCGTGATAGTCGCGGGAACGGCTTCGTCTAAACCCATGTATAAGTCGTATTCCCATTTAAGGAAGGGACATTCGGTACCTTCGATAGTGAGGGGAGCGGGAGTGTAGTCGGCAAGGTTTACGGTAGTCTTTTCGGCAAAAGATAATCTGTCGTAATTGCCCGTCTGACCGTAATATAAATAAAGGTAAGTGACCTTGCGGTATTTGGCGTACAAAGTTACGTCGGCGGTGGCGACGTATTCGCCCGAAAGAGCTTCGCCGCTCAAATCGGCGTCTTCGTACCAACCGAGGAATTCGTAGCCGTACTTGAAGGCTTCGGGAAGAGTGGCGCCTTCGCCGTAGTCCTTGTAAGAAGCGTGCTTCGTGCCGCCGTTGCTGTCAAACGTTACGGTGTAGTAAACGTCTTCCTGCCAAGCCGCGTATAAAGTTACGTTTGCGGCGGGAACGTAAGCGCCCGAAAGCGCGGAGCCCGTGAATTCGGCGTTGTCGTACCAACCCATGAACGTCGCGTGTTCCTTGGCGGGCACGGGAAGGTTTACAGCCGCGCCGGTCACGGTAACGTCTTCGTATTCAGTGCCGCCGTTAGATTCAAAAGCCACGGTAAACGTCGCAGCCTGCCAAGCCGCGTAAATAGTTACGTCAGCGGTGGGAAGATAATATTCGCCGAGAGCTTCGCCCTCTAACTCTTCGTTATCGAACCAACCGTCGAAAGCGTAACCGTCGCGTTCGGGGGTAGGTAATTTTACTTTCTGA
This sequence comes from uncultured Eubacteriales bacterium, assembly GCA_902767455.1. GTDB lineage: Bacteria > Bacillota > Clostridia > Christensenellales > Borkfalkiaceae > UBA4636. The sequence continues at coordinate 1,233 of CACXHH010000041.1, read as the reverse complement.
AGTACGTTTTCGGTAGTCAGCGGAGAGTACTGCGTGCCGCCGAATGTTTCAAACGTAACGGTGTAGCCGATTGAAGGCGTATCGGAAGAATCTCCGTCGTTTCCCGCGTTTTTGTCACATGCCGCGAAAGCGAACGCCGTAAACGCAAGCATGGCGCTCAATACGCCGAGTAAAAGCGTTCTAAATAATTTATTCATAAACGTTCCTCCCGATCAATACAGATAGTCGTTTGTTACGAAGATGTTCGAGAAAGTCACGTTGGCGGCTCCGCTACGAACGCCCCAACGGGTACCCTTAAGGACGTTTGCGTCGCGATAGCCGAAAACGAGTTCGTCGTTTACGTAACAACAGATCTTCGTGCCGCGCAACACTACTTTGAGATTGAACTCTTCGATAGTGTTGAAGGTGAAAGCTTTATAAGTGCACGTATACCACTCGCCGTTCTTCGTTTCGCCGAGGAAGGCGTTCTTGCCGTCTCTGCCAAGGAAGAAGAAATAATAGTTGATTCCCCTGCCTTCCCAGAAGTAGTTGCTGGTGCTGTCAAGCCCGAATACGATACCGATATCGGCGTCGGCAACGGGTTTGAACGTCGCGGAGAACGTGCCGTAACCAAAGGGTGAAGACTCGGTCGTGCTGACGATAAGAGAATCGTTTCTCGTTGCGGTCAGGTTGTAAAGAGCGCCGCTGCCGGAAGTTGAATATCCGCCGTTCGCCGCCGTGAAGCTTACGGTCGCATTGTCGTAGACGTAACGCGCGGAATCGTCGATAACGTCGTCACCGATGCTCTTATCGGGGTCGTCGTCGATTATCGCGGGTGTCCAAGGTTTGCTCTCAGGCTGTTCGCCCGGTTCGGAGCTCTTCTCGGTAACGTCAACCGCGCCTGATACCGGCGCGTCGGGGTCCGAACTCGTAGGTCCGCCGATTACTGTCGGTTCCACGGGATCGGTGTTGCCGTTGAAATTAGTGCTCATCTGACACGCGGTCATGAACGTAGTCATAGACAGCGTCAGCGCTATGAGCACAGCCCAAAGTCTTTTTTTCATATATCCTCCTTTACTCGGGAAAAATCCCGAAAATATATATATTAACGTTTTTGCTTGCTTTCATCAAGCAAAAACCGTTATTGCTTAGGCGTCGTGAGCCGCAAAAGCCTTAGGCAGTTATATTTTGACTGTCGTCAAAGTTATATTCGGCTTACGCCGAGTTATATTTGCCTTTCGGCAAGTGATATTT